>JANOCF010000474.1:0-5752 GCA_031412055.1 Holophagales bacterium
GCCTCGACGCGATCAAGGGGCTGGTCGAATCGCTGGCGGGCATGCCGGGCCGCAAGGCGATCCTTTACGTCAGCGACGGCCTGCCGATGATCGCGGGCGAGGACGTCTTCTACGCGGTGCAGAGCAAATACAGCGAGCAGGCGACCGGCCTGACCGTCGCCATGCAGTACGACACCTCCCGCCGCATCAACGAGCTGGCCGCGCAGGCCAACGCCAACCGCGTCACCTTCTACACGATCGACGCCGCGGGCCTGCGGGTCTACTCGTCGGTGTCGGCCGAGAATCAGACTGCGGGCCAGGGCGTCTACGTCGACTCCATCCAGATCTCCAACATGCAGGCGCCCTTGCAGATGCTGGCGGAGAAGACCGGCGGCGTGGCGATCATCAACGCCAACCAGGTGCTGCCGCACCTGCAGAAGGTGGCCCTGGACTTCGGCAGCTACTACTCGCTGGGCTACTCGCCGGCCCATCAGGGCGACGGCCGGTTCTACAAGCTCGACGTCAAGGTCAAGCGCAAGGGGCTCAACGTGCGCCACCGGGAGGGCTACCGCGACAAGAGCCCCGATTCCCGGATGAACGACGGCACGCTGGCCGTGCTCAACTTCCCGTTCGAGGACAACAAGTTCGGGGTCGAGCTGGAGTTCGGGGAGATGACGCCCAGGGACGGCGGCCTGTACATGGTGCAGGTGCTGATCAAGATCCCCATGGGCAAGCTGGTGATGGTCCCCCGCGAACAGACCCACGAGGCGCGGGTGCGGCTCTACATCGCGGCCATGGACGACGAGGGAGGGACGTCGGAGGTGCAGCAGGTGCAGCTTCCCATCAGCGTCCCGGCCGCGGACATCGAGGCCGCGAACGGCAAGCACTACTCGTACTCCGTGAGCCTGTTGATGCGCCGCGGCGAGCAGAAGGTCGCGGTGGGCGTGCGCGACGACGTGGCCGGCGAGTCGTCGTTCGTCTCCCGCGTCCTGCGCGTGGGACCGACGGCGGTCAGCTCGGGGCGTCGTTAAGCGGACATAGAGCGGTCCGGGCAAGAGAGAGCGAGAAAGAGGAGGAGGCGGGATGCAGGGGTGGATCGATCTGTTCCGATCGCTGGGCGAGTCGCTGGTGGAGGTCCTCCGGGCGGAGACCACCTCGCTCCAGGAGGATCTCAAGCGCTCGGGCCGGCACATGGCCGTGGCACTGGCGTTTTTCGGCGCCGCGACCATGTTGGCCTTCTGGGTGCTGGGGCTGCTTCTCTTTTTCCTTGTCGCGCTGTTGTACATCTGGCTGGAGCTCTGGGCGGCAGCCGGGATCGTGTTCCTCCTGTTTCTTGCCGCGATGGGCATCCTGGCCTGGCTCGGCGTCTCCCGCCTCAAGCACGTGGAGAACCCGGTCGACAGCGTCAAGCGGCACGTCGACGATCATCTCGACTGGTGGCAGAGCGGCCTGCTCGCGGAAAACAGAACGCTGGACATCCCCGCGGCCGTCCCGTATGCCTCACAGGGTTCAGATACCAGGGAAAGGGACCTGCCATGACCACCCCACTGGAAGATGCGCGCCGGCTGGCCGAGGTCCGCGTCGAGCAGGCCCGCCGCGAGGCCGAGAGACGCCTGACCGACGTGCGCACCGCGGTGCAGACCGAGGTCGGCGTTCTGCCCAGGAAGAAGCACGTGCTCATGCTCCTGGCTGCCGGCGCCGCGGGCATGGCCCTGGCTCTCCGCCGGGGCCGCAAGAAATCTCGCCGCAAGCTGAAGAAGTATTGAGGGGTAGCGGAAGGTAAGCTACGAGCCTGCCCCCGTCCCGGGGCCAGGCCCGCTCTCGCAACGCAGAGCTATTCCTGAACGGGACGCTTGAAGACCATGGCGATGTTGTCGGTCGCGCCGGTCTTGAAGTTGACCGAAGTGATGGAAACCAGCTCCCACCCCTCTTCGCCCAGCTGGTTCAACTGCGTGAAGGAATTGGGGTCGAGGCGGTAGTTCTCACTTCGGATGTTGATGATCTTGTACTCCCACTTGGTCATCTCCACTCTCTCCTTCCCAAAGATTCATCTGGCACCGCAGCCTCAGACGCTTTCATTGTAGCCCGACTCGGAAAAACTGTCACCGATCCGTCACACGCAAGCCCCTTTGCTCTCAGGACCTTGGCTCGGTGATCCGGACGGGGGCTCCCCGTTCCACGGCCCATTTCCGGGCCAGGTTCTCTCCCCGGAGCGACAGCTCGATCGTCCCCAGAGAGCCGGGGATCATCGCCGCCTCGCCTGGAGGAATGCCGGCGTAGTGGCTGGCCCGGTGGACGACTTCCTTGCCAGCGACTTCGGCCCGGCAAGGTCCCTCCGGGAGCCAGCCGGCCGGGATGTCGGTGACCAGGTTTCCATATCGGTCCACATGGACGACCTGGCCCGCGAGGCTCCCAGGCTCGCGCCGGGGGGCCTCCAAAGGGAGCCGGACCGGATCTCCGATCTCGGGTCCCAGGGCCTCTGGGGATTTATCCCGCAACAACCATGCCGCCACGGGCGCGAAACGGTCGCGTCCGTGAAAGGTCTGGCCCGGTCCGGGCAGAAAAAGGTCGGTTTTCTCGACGGAGCGCACGGATCGGACCGCCTCCTGGAGCAGAAGGAAGGTCAGGAGGCCGTTGTCGGGCAGCACCAGCCAGGAGGAGTCGGTCCGGGCCGCCAGGATGCGCCGCCCGCTGCCCACCCCTGGGTCGACCACGGCCAGGTGGACGGTTTCGTCCGGGAACCAGGGCACGGCGGCGGCCAGGAGGAAGGCGCCGAGATGAATGTCCCCGGCCGGCACCTGGTGGGAGATGTCGACGAGCTGGGTCCCGGGAGCGAGGCGCAGAACCGTGCCCTTGACGGCCGCCACGTAGTAGTCCTCGAGCCCGAAGTCGGTCAGGAGCGTCAGGAGAGCCATCCCGGATACAATCCCCCGTCGTGCCGAGCCGCCGTCTTCTCCTGTTCACCAAGCCGGCCCGGGAAGGCCGGGTCAAGACCCGGCTGATCGGCGATCTTACCGCCGCCGAGGCCGCGTTGCTGCACGCGGCGTTCCTGGACGACCTCCTGGACCGGCTGCGGGAGGGCGACTTCGAGCTGCGGCTCGCCTGGGCACTGGATGCCGGCGATGAGCTTCCCGGCGGTCCGGTCGCGGGCATCCGCCAGGAGGGGGACGACCTGGGCGAGCGCCTCTTCCGCGCCCTGTCCAACGCCGCGGATGCCGCGGGGGAAGCCTCTTCGGTGATGGCTCTAGGCAGCGACCATCCGACCCTGCCGCTGGAGCGGATCCACCAGGCTTTCGAAGCCCTGGAGCGGGGAGCGCGAGTGGTGCTCGGGCCGGCCGAGGACGGCGGATACTACCTCGTGGCCCTGCGGTCGGACGCCGTGTTCCGGCGTCTCTTCCAGGACATCCCCTGGAGCACGGCCGGGGTGCTGCCCGCGACCCTGGAGCGCTGCCGCGAGCTGGGGATCTCCCCGGAGCTGCTGCCCGTGGCCGCGGATGTCGATACACCCGAAGACCTGCGGCGCCTGGCGTCGCGGATGGTCTCCGGAGACCTGGGCTGCCCGCGCACGCGGGAGCTTCTGCGCCTCTGGCAGCGTCTGCCCGAGGAGGGAATGAAGGAGAGAGCGCGATGAGGATCCTGACCGCCGAAGCCATGCGCGAGGTCGACCGCACCGCCATCGAGGAGCTGGGCATCCCCAGCCTCGTCCTGATGGAGAACGCCGCCATCGGGGTGGTGGACGCGATCGGCGAGATCTATGAGGATGCCGAGTCCGCCGCCATCTTCTGCGGGCCGGGCAACAACGGCGGCGGCGGGCTGGCCATCGCCCGCCACCTGGCCGTGCGCGGCTACGACGTCGAGATCTTCCTGGCGGCGGGCAAGCGCGGGATGAGGGGGGACGCGGAGGTCCAGCTCGGCATCTGCCGGCGCCAGGGCCTGTCCATCCAGGACATCATCACCGAGGACGACGTGGTGGAGGCCCTGGAGCAGGCGCGGGAGATGGACGTGATCGTCGACGCCCTCTTCGGCATCGGCCTCTCCAGCCCCCTGGAGGGGGTGCTCGCCGATCTCGTGGAAGGGCTGAACGACCTGCCTCTGCCCCGGATCTCGGTCGACCTGCCGAGCGGGCTTCACGGCAGCCGTCCGGAACCGCTCGGGCCGCACATCCGGGCCGACCTGACCGTGACCTTCGCCGCGCCCAAGCTGGCGCACGTGCTCCCGCCGGCCTCCGACGCGGTGGGGGAGCTGGTCGTGGCCGACCTGGGCATCCCGACGGAGCTGGTCGAGGGGGCCGAGGAGGAGGGCGGCGCGCTGCATCTCCTGGTCGGGGAGGAGCTGGCGGAGCTGTTGCCCGAGCGCAATCCGGACACCCACAAGGGCGACTACGGGCACGTTCTGATCGTGGCCGGCTCGCCGGGCAAGGCAGGGGCCGCGATCCTGGCCGCCCGTGCCGCGGTCCGCTCCGGCGCCGGGCTGGTGACCGTGGCGGTGCCCGAGCCGATCGTCAACATCGTAGACCTGGGCTCCATCGAGTCGATGACCCTCTCGCTGCCGGCCGGCGGCCTGGGTCAGCTCCCGTCCGCGGCGGCCGACCGGGTACTGGACGCCGCGGACGGAAAGGCGGTGCTCGCCATGGGGCCGGGCCTGGGCCAGGACGACGAGACCGCGGAGACCATCCGCAGGATCGCCCTGGAGGTCCCGCTGCCGCTCGTCCTGGACGCGGACGGGATCAACGCTTTTGAGGGCCGGGCCGGCGAGCTGGCCGAGCGCGAGTATGAGACCGTGCTCACGCCGCATCCCGGGGAGCTTGGCCGACTGCTGGGGATCACGACGGCGGAGGTGCAGGCCGACCGGATCGGCTCGGCGCGCCGGGCCGCGTCCGAGACCGGGGCCGTGGTCGTGCTCAAGGGGTACCGCACCCTGGTCGCTACGCCGGAAGGCGAGCTGCACATCAACCCGACCGGCAATCCGGGGATGGCCAGCGGAGGCACGGGGGACGTCCTGACCGGGCTGATCGCCGGCCTGCTGGCCCAGGACCTCGACGCGCTGGACGCGGCGCGGCTGGGGGTTTATCTTCACGGCGCCGCCGGCGACCTCGTGGCCGGGGAGTACGGAGAGGTCGCGCTGGCCGCCGGAGACCTGGTGAAGGTCCTGCCGATGGCGATCCGCGCGCTGCAGGGGCCGCAGGGAGCGGAGGAGGATTGACGTTCCCCCGGATCAGCGCGAGCGAGGCGGACACCCGCGCCTTGGGCGCGGAGCTTGCGGCGGACCTGGCCCCGGACGGCGTCCTCCTCCTCTCGGGCGACCTGGGAAGCGGCAAGACCGTCCTGACCCAGGGACTGGCCGGAGCGCTGGGGATCGACCCGCGCGAAGTGCAGTCGCCGACGTTCACCCTGATCCGCGAGCATGAAGTGAGTACCGGCCGGCTCGTCCACGTGGACCTCTACCGGCTGGAGCCGGCCGAGACTGGCGCCCTGGGGCTGGAAGAGCTGCTGGCCGGCCCGGGCGTCAAGGTGGTGGAGTGGGCGGAGCGGCTGCCGTTCGAGGTTCCCGGAGCGCGCTGGCTCCGGCTGCGGCGGCTGGCGGACGGCGGGCGGGAGATTGCGGATGTATCCAACAATCCATAGGAGGGATTCCTGATGACGATAAAGAAGGTGGGTGTGCTCGGGTGCGGCCTGATGGGCTCCGGCATCGCCGAGGTGAGCGCGCGGGCCGGCTATGAGACCGTGGTGCGCGAGGTGACCCAGGACCTGGTGGACAAGGGGCTGGGCCGGAT
>JANOCF010000475.1:0-5004 GCA_031412055.1 Holophagales bacterium
GATCGACCGGATGTCGATGAACGCCAGCACCATCGAGGTGGAGGGGCGGGCCTTCAACACCAACGCCGTGGCCACGTTCATCGAGAACCTGGACAAGGTGCCGGAGTTCGAGGAGCCCACGCTCAAGGACGCCAGCGAGCAGGCCGGCAGCGTCTACAAGTTCGTGATCGACTTCAACTACTCGTTCGCACCGCCCAAGCCGGCGGAAGCCGCTCCAGGAACCGTCCCGGCACCCGCCCCGGCTCCCGGAGTAGGAGGGTAATCCGGTGGCGATCAAGACCGGACTCGAAGGCAAGCCCTGGTACTACGGCCTGGCCGCGGGCATCGCGGTCGGCGCGCTGATCTTCTTCCTCGTGAACTGGCGGCTCGTTCAGCCGCTGAAGGATCAGCTCGCGGCCGGAGAGCAGCAGCTCGCCGACCTCCAGACCCAGATCCAGGAAGGGCGCGCGGCCAAGAACCAGCTGCCCAAGTTCCGCGAAGAGGTGCGGCAGCTCGAGATGGAACTCGACAAGCTTCTGCGCATTCTGCCGGCCCGGCGCAACACGCCGGACCTGCTGCGCCGCATCCGCTCGCTGGCCGAGCAGGGCGACTTCGCCCTGAAGCGCTTCACCCCCGGCCAGCTCTCCGACAAGGAGTTTTTCAGCGAGTGGCCGATCGCGTTGAGCGTCGAAGGCGGGTACCACAATCTGGCCCTGTTCTTCGACCGCATCAGCCGGTTCTCGCGCATCATCAACATCGAGGACCTGAGCATCAGCGCGTTGCCGTCGACGCGGGGCACCCACACGCTGTCCGCGAGCTTCAACGCGAAGACGTTCGTCTACAAGGAGCCCGAGCCGGTCGCTCCGGCAGCAGCGGGTGGTCCCGCGGCCGGCGGTCCTTCGGCGCTCGCGGCGGCCCAGGCGCGGGCCGGAGAGGGGGTCGAGTGAAGATCCGTAACCTTTCCAGGCTCGTCCTGGTCTGTCTGATCCTCGTGGGCGTCGCGGTGTCCGCGCCGGCCCAGCCATCCAGGCCCGCCCCCGGACCGGCCGATCCGGTCCAGGATCCTGCCGTTCCGGGTCCGGACCAGGGCGTCCTTGCGCCGGCCCCCGACACGGGAGACATCGACGAGATCCTCGAAGGCGAGGAAGAGGTCCTCTCGGGCGGTGGCGGCTTCTCCTACGACCCCGGCAACCGCAGGGATCCGTTCAAGTCCCTGTTGACCGGCACCGAGAAGGTCGACCGCGGTCCACGGCCGGAGGGTATCCCCGGCCTGATGATCGACGAGATCGATCTGTTGGGCATCTGGCGTACCCCCAAGGGCTTCGTGGCCCAGGTGCGGGCGTCGAACAAGAGCTATCTCCTGCGTGAAGGCGACCAGCTTTTCGATGGGGACGTGGTGAGCGTCCACAAAGGCGAGATCGTCTTCAAGCAGCAGGTTCAGGATCCGACTGCCCTGAAGCCGTACCGGGAAGTCGTCAAGAGCATGAATCCGCCCCGTTGAGGGTCCGATGTTTTCAGGTCCGGAGGCGAGTGCCATGGGAGATGTTGTCAACAGAAGGCAGAGCCACGGGTGGCAGCGTGTTTGCGCGTCGGCGGCCATCGCGGCCCTGGCGGCAATGAGCGGCTGCACCTCCTCGAAGCCCGCTCGGGTCGTCGAGGCGGCGCCCGCGGCCCATGAAGCCGCAGGGAACTCCGCCGCCGCGTCGGTGGCCGAGATCCGCACTCTCGATCTCAGAGAGGGCGCGCCGGAGGTCTTCGTCGATATCGAGTCGAGCGCCCCGCTGGTATGGACCAGCTTCCGCAATGCCGAGGGGAAGGTCGTCATCGAGCTGCCGAACGCGGCACCGCGCGCCGGGCTCGCCGACCTCGCCCCCGAGGACGGACTGGTCTCCTCTCTGCAGGTGCTGCGCAACGAAGAGGGGAGCCGGGCGCTGACGCGGCTGGTCATTGCCACACGGCAGGAGGTGGAGCATTCCATTTCGGCCGATGGCAACCGGCTGCAGATCCGGCTGCTCCCGCTGGAGGAGCGCGCCGAGGAGGGCGGCCGGATCGCGTTCGAGCCGCTCGGCCCGGACAGCCCCCGCGCCGAGGAAGGCAATGAAGCCGCTCCCGCCAGCGAGTCGTCCGATCAGGCCGGCCTGGCGGTTGCCACGACTTCCGAGAGCGAGCGCGAGAGCGAGCGAGCTTACTCGGCTCCCGAGTCCGCCCCTTCCTCAGGGCTCGCGGCCGACCTCGGCACTCCGGACCGGCCCGCGGTCGCTCCCGCTCCGGCGGGCGTTGCGGCCACCCGGCTCGATGACATCGAGGTGCTGACCTCCGAGGGCGGCGCGGTGATCCGGATCGCCGGTGATGGCGAGTTCCCGTACTCCACCTTCGCCCTCACGGAGCCCGCCCGTTTCGTGATCGACCTCGAAGGCGTCGTCAACCGCAGCTCGCGGTCGACGATGTCGGTCGACGGCGGGATCGTCGAGCGGGTCCGGGTGGCGCAGTTCAAGCCGCTCCCCAAGCCGGTCTCCCGGGTCGTGTTCGACCTGAGCCGCGGCGTGGTGCCGGTCATTGAGCGCACCTCGGACGCCCTGGTGGTGAGCTTCGGCGGCTCTTCGGTCCGCCGTGCCGTGGCGGTATCTCCGGGCTCCGGCCCCGTCCCGGTACCGGCCCGGACGACGACCGCGGTGACCCCGACGCGTGAAGAGCCTCTGGTCCAGGTGGCCCAGGTTCCCGCCGTCAGGGAGACCGAGCCTGAGGTTTCCGACCTCGCCCTGGCGCAGAACACGGTCCGCCGCGAGCCGGACATCGAGGTGGAGGAGGCGGAGGACACCGCGGCTATCGCGGCAACCGCGACAACACCGCCGCCCGCTCCGCGCGGTCCGGCCACCCTGGAGGTGAGGCCCACGCCGGCCCGTCCGGCCACTCCCATGGAGGTCCCGGCCACGGGCGGCAACCTGAACGCGGCCATCGAGAGCTTCCAGACGCAGACCCTCGGCGACACCGAGAGGACCTACGTCGGCGAGCCCATCGACCTCAAGGTCACCAACGCCGACGTGACGGACGTGCTGCGCACGTTCGCCCAGATCAGCGGTCTCAACATCGTGGTGCAGCCCGGCGTGGCCGGCGTGGTGACCGCGGAGCTGGAGAACGTTCCCTGGGACCAGGCGCTGGAGCAGATCCTCAAGATCAACGGCCTCGGCTACGAGGTCGAGGGCAACGTGATGCGGATCGCGCCCACGGCGATCCTGCGCCAGGAGGCTCAGGAGAAGCAGCAGCTCGCGCAGGCCAAGGCGCTGTCGATCCCGCTGCAGACCATCTACCGCCGTCTGAGCTACGCCAACGGCGACCAGATCGCCTCGCTCCTGAAAAGCGGCCAGGGTCTGCTCTCGCAGCGCGGCAGCGTGATCGTGGACCAGCGGACCAACAGCCTGATCATCAAGGAGCTGCCGGTCTTCATGGACACGATCGTCTCGGTCATCGACCGGCTCGACACTCCGGAGCCGCAGGTGATGATCGAGGCGCGGATCATCGAGACGACCAAGCGGTTCTCCCGCGAGTTCGGCATCGACTGGGGCTTCAACGGGGTCGCCAGCCCGGCCAACGGCAACACCACCGGCCTGATCTTCCCCAACCAGGGGACGGTCTCCGGCAATGTGAACACCCCGGGCGGCGGCGACGCCGGCCAGCTCAACCTCCGGCTGGGCAACGTGCTGAACACGTTCACGCTCGACGTCGCCTTGCAGGCGGCGGAGAGCGAGGGCCTGATCAACATCCTGTCCGCGCCCAAGGTGGCGACGCTCAACAATCAGCAGGCGTCGATCCAGAGCGGTCTCCAGATCCCGGTGCAGACGATCGCCAACAACACGGTGACCGTGCAGTACGTAGCCGCCACGCTGCAGCTGCAGGTGACGCCGCAGGTGACGGCCGAGGGCACGGTGCTCATGACGATCAACATCTCGAAGCGCGAGCCGCAGCTCGCCTTCCTGATCCCCGGCGCGGCCAACGCCCCCATCGCGACCAAGGAGGCCCAGACCCGGCTCCTCGTGCGCGACGGTGGCACCGCGGTCATCGGCGGCATCTACAGGGTCTCGACCGACCAGGGCGAGGACCGGGTGCCCGGACTGGCGAACATCCCGATCATCGGGAACCTGTTCAAGAACAAGTCGCGGCGTGAAGAGAACGAGGAGCTCCTCATCTTCATCACGCCCCGGATCATCAAGCTGTGACACCGGCAGGAGCCTGGACATGAAACGCATTCTTTCTCTGTCTCTTCTCATGGCCCTGGTGCTCGCCCTGGGCGGCTGCCGGAGCCGGACCGACCGGAGCGAAGGCTCGGTCATCCTGTCGGTCACCGATTTTGACGAGCTTCCCGTACAGGTCTCCGTCACCGGCGGCCCGTACCGCGTCGGCGAGATCGTCCTGCGCAACATCGCCAAGGACCCCACCGGCTCGGTCAGCGATCTACAGTCGATCGAGCTGCGGTCCTACGAGGTGCGCTACTCCCGGCGCGATACCGGGACACGGGTCCCGCCGCCGATGTCGCAGTCGATCTTCGGCCTGATCCCGGCCAACGGAACGACGACGCTCAACAACCTCCCGATCCTGACGGCGGACCAGCTTCTCAACAAGCCGCTCGTGGATCTGGGGACCACCGGCGCCGACGAAGAGACCGGGAGCGAGATCGTCGTGCTCAATGTAACCATGCGCTTTTTCGGCCGGACTCTCGCGGGCGATAACATCGTCAGCGATCCGGCCTCGTTCACGATTGAAGTCGTGCCGTGAGCTTAGGAGCATTCGGTATGAAATCCTCGAGCAAAGTCATCCATCTGATCCTGGCGTTGGCGCTCTCCTTCGCGGTGGGCTGCCAGTCCGACTCTCCCACTGAGCCTTCGGGCGGGGGACCCCCGGCAACGCCCAAGCCGCCGGCGCCGATCACGCTGTACAACGTGACCGTAACCGCCAATCCGCCTTCGATCATCGCCGCGTCCGGCACGCCGAGCACGGTTACGGTGGACGTGCGGCGCACCGATAACGGCC
>JANOCF010000476.1:0-2508 GCA_031412055.1 Holophagales bacterium
CGGGTTGGCCGGGACATGGAAGAAGAAGAGCTCGAGGCCCACCAGCACAGCCAGCGCCAGAGCCATGGCCTTCGGCCGGCTCAGAAGCAGCGTGGCGCCGATGAGGATGGCGAGTTGAATGGCCAGAGAAGTCCATCGCAGGCCAGCCAGAGCTCCCGGGACGTCAGGACTCGGGTGGGCTATGTAGGACCACGCGATCAGTACAGCCAGGACGACCGCGACGCCGATCAGCTTCCTGCGAGACAGAAGACCCTTGCTCCAGCGCTCCCAAGTGCAGGCGGCCAGGTAGGCGAGGCAGAGGACCAGCGTCAGCAGCACCCGGTGATGGAAGGTCAGCGAGCTCCGCAGCACGGGCAGGGCGTTCAGCAGTTGATCCAGACCCGGAGGTCGGGCGAGCACCACCAGTCCGATCACGGTGGCGGCGATCATCACCCGCTCTTGGGGAAAGCGCCGTTTGACCCTCCCGAGAGCGAGCAGGGCTGCCAACACCGCGGCCGTGCCCGCGAAGCCGGCCGCGTCCTCGTTGCTGTTGCTCTCTCCCCAGTACTCCCCGAAGCGGCTGTTGCCGAAGGCGTTAGGCGCGGCCAGCGGGATCAGGCGCTGCGTCATGGCTTCGGCGGTCCTTCCCGGGGTGCGCAGGCCGGCGAGCGGATCCTGGGCCGCGATCCGGGCTTCTCTCGAGGACAGCAGGGAAACACGCAAGCTCTGGGGCAGGTAGCCGGCCGCGGTCAGCAGCGCGGGAGCGGCCAGTGCGACCCCCACCAGGGCGGAGACGGTCCAGGCCGACAGCTTCCGAATCTTCTCGGTGACGGATGCGGCGCTCAGCTTTGACAGGGCGAAGGCGGTGGCCAGTATGGCGCCGTGGAGGATCGTCTCGGGGTGCCCTGCGCAGAGAAAGGCCATCACCGCAAGCGCGAGAAGCGCCCGGTCCTGCCCGGCTCCGCGTTGATCCACGAGCACGATCCCGTAGAGCAGCAGCGGCAACAGCGCGGCCGAGTTGGCCATGGGCCAGTTGAGCCAGAGGAGGAGACCGCCGCCGAGCCCGTAGGCCAGGCTGCCGGCGAGGGCAGGGATCTCCGAGATTCCCTGGCGGCGCATCAGGAGGAAGAAGAAGACGAGGGCCGTCAGGATCCGGATGGCGGCGGTGACCGCCAACCCTTGCGAGACCGGGAGGATCAGGGCGGGCCAGACCAGCGGCTGCCATGCCTGCGTCTGCGGGTTGCCGAGGAGCGGCTCGCCCGCTCCGGACAGGTGGTTCCAGAGCGGCCACTCACCCGCCGCGTAGGCGGCTCGCACCCGCACCATCCAGGGTGTGATCTGGAGCACCGTGTCGCTCTGGAGGAGGTTGCCGGGCGGCGGGCCAGGTTCCTGCCAGAGCTGCCGAAAAGGCGGGATCTTCGTCAGGTAGCCCGCGGAGAGCTGCACCCGTCCGCCAAACAGGGATGGCCCGAGAAGGACGAGCAGGGCGATCCCCCAGGCGATCCAGACACGGCGAGGGACCGGGTCGAACCAGCGGCGCAGCACGAGGCCGAGGCCTGCGGCGAGCGCGACGGCCCACAGACCGGGCAGCAGGATGAGCGCGGTGGACATGGCGGGCAGGGAGCGTACAGCTACCTGGAGCGATCGTCAAAAAAAGACGGGCTGCCGGGTTAGGGCAGCCCGTTGGAGGGACTACAGGAACTTCTGGTTCTGGGTAAGCCTTACGCCCCCGCTACGCGCAGGCGCCGAAGGGCCATGGCTCCGAGCAGCATCGCCAGCAGCATCAGACCCCACTCGCCGACCGTCGGGATCTCGACCACGCTGAAGGGCAGGTCGAACACGGTCGGTTCGTCGTTGTCGTCCGCGTCGCCGTCGTCGTCCGGATCGACATCGTCGCCGTCCTGCGAGATGTCGGTCACGGTCTGGGTGTCCGGGCTGGTGCCGCTCGCCTGGACCTGGTTGATGTAGGGACCCTGCTCGCCGCCGCTGTCCACCCTCAGGGTCAAGGTGATGACTCCGCTCGCACCCACGGCCAGCGAGTTGCCGCCCGCGAGGAGAGCCGTATCGCCGATACCGCCGGCACCGTCGAACCCGGGGTTGACGGTGAACTCGGCGCTCGTGAGCGTTAGGACGCTGAACGAGGCCGCCTGCGCGAAGGTCACGGAGAGGTTCTCGGTCACCTGGACACCCGCCAGCGGCACGTTGCCGAGGTTGGCGACCCGGATCTCGAAGACGACGTTGTAGATGGTGCCGCCCTCGCGGGTGATGCCCGCCAGCTCCTTGGCTACGCCGATCTCGGGGGCCTCGGCACCGATCGGCGCCGGGTGGTCCTCGATCTCGCCGTCCGGCGCTGCGCCGGTGACGCCCAGCCCGGACATCGAGCTGATGCGGCAGCGCGACGGAGCCGTGCCCTGGGGCGAGCCCACGGGCACCAGGAAGGTCCGCGAGCTTACGGCGCCGGCGGCCATCGCCAGATCGGTCACCACCTGCTCGCCCGCGTCGAGCCAGCTGCCGTCGCGGTCGAAGTCG
>JANOCF010000477.1:0-2726 GCA_031412055.1 Holophagales bacterium
TCTGCGCGGCCAAGGGGATCGCGGTGGGCATCGCCTTCCAGCGCAAGCTGGGCGCTGGCCTGTTCGGCGGCGAGGGCTTCCTGCTGCAGAAGCTGGAGGGCGACGGCCTCGCCTTCGTGCACTCGGGCGGCACGATCCTCACCCGTCATCTGGCGGCGGGGGAGACCCTGCGCGTGGACACCGGCTGCCTGGTGGCTTTCGAGAGCACGGTCAACTACGACATTCAGATGGTCAGCGGGATCAAGACCGCGATCTTCGGCGGTGATGGTCTGTTCTACGCGTCGCTGACGGGGCCGGGCCGGATCTGGCTGCAGTCGCTGCCCTTCAGCCGGCTCGCGAAGCGGGTGCTGGCGGCGATCCCGCAGGGCAACCGCAAGGGCGAAGGGTCGATCCTCGGAGATCTGGGCGGACTGGTGATGGGGGACAGGAGTTGAGGTTCTACCGCACGACCGGAGCCTCGACCTTGAGCATCCGTCCCCACGCGTTGCGCAGGTTCTCGGGCAGGTCGAGCTCGGGGAAGATATCGCGGACCTCGTCGCGGCTGGCGTAGGTCCAGATGTCGTCCCAGACGGCGTAGCGGAGCAGGTGCGAGATCACCCAGGCGCGCTGGGTGGAGGTGCCGCTGCGCAGGAGATGCCGCGCCTCCTCTTCCGTCACCTTCTGCTCGGGGAAGAAGTAGAGGGCTTCATCGCGGTCGGAACCGTCGCGGCTTCTGCCTGGGCCTAGCATGCTGCTGAGTATACCGGGTCTCGCATGGATTCGGGAGCCCGACCCGTCGCTACGGGCTCCGGTGGCGGGCCCCCTTGACCGCTGCGGGCCCGTCCGCTAGATTTGCCACGCTCGAAGTTTCGGGCGGGCATAACTCAGCTGGTAGAGTGCAAGCTTCCCAAGCTTGATGTCGCGGGTTCGAATCCCGTTGCCCGCTCCAGTTTTTGTTTTTGGACTGTTTCCCTTATCCCAAACGTCCAGGTTTGAGGGACCGCCGTCCCGGCTTCTACCAAGTACGGGACCGAAAGGGGTTATGTCGATCTTTGGTCGTCGCGACAACGTGAGCTCCACCCCGGCTTCCAGCGGTTCATCAGACACTTCTCTTTCTCCGTCTTCCCCTTCCCGGACCCAGCAGCGCAGCCGGATCACCCACATCGCTCCGGGCTCCCACGTCGAGGGGCTGATCACCGGTCCCACCGAGCTCCTCGTCGAGGGCGAGGTCGATGGGGAGATCCGGATCGATGCCCCGGTCATCGTGGGCGCCGAGGGGGTGGTGCAGGGTCCCATCTCGGCGCAGGTCGTGCGCATCGGCGGCCGGGTGATCGGCAACGTCGCGGCCTCGGACCGGATCGAGGTGGCGCCGTCGGGCAGCCTCGAAGGGGACGTCGTCGCGCCGCGGATCGTCATCGCGGAAGGGGCGTACTTCAAGGGCAAGGTGGAGATGAAGGGTGAGAAGGCAGAGGAGACGCGCCGCGCCAAGGGGGCCGGCGAGTCGGGACGTCAACCGAAAGCTTTGGCAGAGCCAGGGAAATCCTAACGTGCGCATCGGTATCCCCAAAGAGATCAAGAACCACGAGTACAGGGTCGGGATGGTTCCGGCCGGCGTGCACGCGCTGGTAGAGGCGGGGCACGAGGTCGTGGTGCAGGAGAGCGCGGGTGTCGGCAGCGGCATCCCCAACGAGGCCTACACCGAGGCGGGCGCCCGTATCGTGTCTGACGCGGCCGGCGTCTGGGGCTGGGCGGAGATGGTGGTCAAGGTCAAGGAGCCGGTCGGTCCCGAGTACGACCTGATGCGCGAAGGCCAGACCCTGTTCACCTATCTGCATCTCGCGCCCCTGCCCGAGCTCACGGACGTGCTGCTCGAGAAGAGGGTCACGGGCATCGCCTACGAGACGATCGAGGACCGCAACCGCCGCCTGCCGCTGCTGACGCCGATGTCCGAGGTGGCGGGCCGGATGGCGGTGACCGTGGGGGCGAGCTATCTCCAGAAGATCTACGGCGGGCGCGGCACGCTGCTCGCCGGCGTTCCGGGCGTGCCTCCGGGCGACGTGGTCATCGTTGGTGCCGGCATCGTCGGCATCAACTCGCTCAAGATGGCTCTCGGGCTCGGCGCCCGCGTCACCATCCTCGACACCAATCTCGACCGCCTGCGCCAGATCGACGACCTGTTCCATGGCGCGGTCACCACGCTGGCCAGCAACCAGTACAACATGCGGGCCGCGCTCCGCCGGGCTGACCTGTTCATCGGCGCCGTGCTCATCCCGGGCTATGCCGCCCCCAAGCTGGTCACCCGGGAGATGCTCAAGCTGATGAAGGAGGGCGCGGTGGTGGTTGACGTGGCGGTCGACCAGGGCGGCTGCTTCGAGACGACCCATGCCACGACGCACTCGGACCCGATCTACGTGGTGGACGGCGTGGTGCACTACTGCGTGGCCAACATGCCCGGCGCGGTGCCCCGCACCTCGACCTTCGCGCTCAACAACGCGACCCTGCCGTATGGCCTGGCGCTCGCCAACAAGGGCATCGAGCAGGCGGTGCAGGAGGATGTGGGCCTGATTCCGGGCGTGAACACCTACAAGGGCCACATCACCAACCAGCCCGTGGCCGAGTCGCAGGGCCGGCCGTACAAGCCGTTCAGCGAGCTGCTGTAGGGAGCCCTCACCCCTGTCTCCATAGGCGTATGCCCGGGGAGGGGGAGGGTTGGCTCTGGGGGCCAGGAGGGGGTCGCTCGTGCCTCA
>JANOCF010000478.1:0-2733 GCA_031412055.1 Holophagales bacterium
GGGAGGGAGATGGGAGAGGGGGACAGGGGGTGAGGATTCGCGAAAAGCAAAAACCCCGGCTCCTTGCGGAGCCGGGGTTTTTTGGTCTCTTGGTGGCGTTGGGTTTCCCGTTTCGGATCCCCAAGTCAGCCTGGAGGAACCCTCTTACGAGGACGCCACCTCCAAACCGTGTCTATGACTACTCAATGGACCACCTCCTTTCTGAGCGTATCCGTCATCGGCGGGCCCCAACCCGCCCAGTCCCGTGGGCCGCTCAAACCTCTTTGGGACTGCCACGTCACGTTGCCCGGAGGCTTGTGAGTGGAGCCGGAACGCGATGATGGTGCGGCAAACGAGCGTCAATGTCAAACGGTTTTTCCTGCTTTTTTCCTGGGAATTCCTGGCCCTGTGGTAACGTTCGCGCCGTGCAAGCAAGAACATTCTTGAGGAGCTGACCACCGATGAAGAAGATCGGAATTCTGTTCGGCCAGGAGGACACCTTTCCATGGGCCGTCCTGGAGCGCATCAACAGCAAGAAGGTGACGGGGATCACGGGAGAGCCGGTCCGCATCGACAAGCTCATCCAGGGGGAGCCCAGCGGCTACGACGTCATCATCGACCGCATCTCCCAGGACGTCCCCTTCTACCGCGCCTACCTCAAGAACGCGGCGCTCAACGGCACCGCGGTCATCAACAACCCGTTCTGGTGGAGCGCGGACGAGAAGTTCTTCAACAACTGCCTGGCCCTCAAGGTCGACGTGGCCGTTCCGAAGACGGTGCTGCTCCCCTCCAAGGAGCATCCGCCGGACACCGGCGACAAGTCCTTCCGCAATCTGGCCTATCCCATGGACTGGGACGGGATCTTCCAGTACATCGGCTTCCCGGCCTACTTCAAGCCATTCGCCGGCGGCGGCTGGAAGAACGTCTACCGCCTGGAGAGCCCGGAGCAGTTCTTCCGCGTCTATGACGAGACCGGGCAGCTCGTGATGATGCTTCAGGAAGAGATCGTCTTCCAGGAGTACTTCCGCTGCTACTGCCTGGACTGCAAGGACGTGCGGATCATGCAGTACGACCCGCGCCAGCCGTTCCACATGCGCTACGTGCGCGGCGGGCCGCCCGTACAGGCAGCCCTGCTGCAGAAGGTCGAGGACGGGGTGCTCGCACTCAACCGGGCGCTGGGCTACGACTTCAATACCGTCGAGTTCGCGATCCGCGACGGCGTGCCGTACGCCATCGACTTCTGCAACCCGGCGCCGGACGCGGACGTCCACTCGATCGGCGAGGACAACTTCGAGTGGGTGGTGGAGAACGCCGCCAAGATGGCGATCCGCAAGGCGGAGAACAACGTTCCGGGCAAGGACAACCTGAGATGGGGGGAGTTCGTCAGCAGGAGCATCCGCTGACGCCACCGACCTCGCTGACGCGACAAGCCTGAGCAAGCTGGCAACCGGGGGGCAACCACATGAGTGACGCCAAGCTGTTCACGTTGGGGATCGAAGAGGAGTTCCAGCTCGTCGACCTGGAGACCCGCGACCTGCGCTCCCATGTGCAGGAGCTGCTCGCGGCCGGCGGGGACGTGCTCAAGGACGAGCTCAAGGCCGAGATGCACCAGTCGGTGATCGAGGTCGGCACGCCGATCTGCGCGGACATCAAGGAGGCGCGCCGGCAGGTCGTCCGGCTGCGCAGCCAGTTGGCGGGGCTGGCGCGGAGCAACGGCCTGACCATCGCGGCGGCGGGTACCCATCCCTTCGCGCGCTGGCAGGACCAGCTCATCACTCCGCATCCGCGCTACGAGGAGATCATCGAGGACCTGCAGCAGGTGGCCCGCGCCAACCTGATCTTCGGCCTCCACGTCCACGTCGGCATCGACGACCGCGAGGTCGCGATCCACATCATGAACGCGGTGCGCTACTTCCTGCCGCACATGTTCGCCCTGTCGACAAACTCCCCCTTCTGGGAGGGGCGCAACACGGGCCTCAAGTCCTACCGCAGCAAGATCTTCGAGCGCTTCCCGCGCACCGGCATCCCCGACCACTTCCAGAGCCTGTCGGAGTACGAGAACTACATCAAGCTGCTGATCCGGACCCGGTGCATCGACAACGCCAAGAAGATCTGGTGGGACATCCGGATGCACCCGTTCTTCGACACCCTGGAGTTCCGCATCTTCGACGTGCCCATGCGGGTCGAGGAGACGCTGGCCTTCGCGGCGCTCTGCCAGGCGGTCACCGCCAAGCTGCACAAGCTCATCAAGAAGAACCTCGGATTCCGGCTCTACCGCCGGCTGCTGATCAACGAGAACAAGTGGCGGGCGGCGCGCTACGGCATCTCCGGCAAGCTGATCGATTTCGGCAAGCAGGAGGAGGTGCCTTGCGAGACGCTGATCAACGAGCTGCTCGAGTTCATCGACGACGTGGTCGACGAGCTGGGCAGCCGCGAGGAGCTCAACTACATCCAGGAGATCCTGCGGCACGGCACCGGAGCCGACCGGCAGATTGCGGTCTACAATCAGACCAACGACGTCAAGGCGGTTGTCGACTACATCGTCTCAGAGACCCACCGCGGGCTCGACGGGAACTGGTAGGGAAGGACCGCAAGGATCGCAGCAATGATGCGCGACGGCGACTTTCTCATCTGACTGCGCGGATCTGACCGATGATTCCTGAGCTGCGGAGGGCCTACAACGCTGCCTTCACCGAGGAACGCTACCTCGGGATGCTGCGCGACCTGGAGGCCGAGGTCGGTTTCCCGATCGAC
>JANOCF010000479.1:0-3185 GCA_031412055.1 Holophagales bacterium
CCGTGCTCGGGGAGGCGAACGCGGCAGCTATCCGCGGCACGGTGCTCGCGGCGCTGGCGGCGGTCGGCTTCGACTTCGGGCCCGCCCATACCGAGGTCCGCCTCACGGCCGCGGGCCCGGTGGTGGTCGAGATCAATCCCCGGCTCGCCGGCGGCATGATCCCGGAGCTGGTGCGGCACGCGCTGGGAATCGACCTCCTGACAGCCTTCCTGGACCAGCTCGTCGGCCAGCCGGTCGACCTGGCTCCCCTGCGCGCGCAGTGGGCGTCGATCCGTTTCCTCATCGCCGGCCGAAGCGGGCGCCTCGCCGGCGTTTCCGGTGTCGACGAGGCGCGGCTTGTTCCCAGCGTGCGAGAGGTGTCGATCGGCAAGCCGCCGGGAGCCGCCGTTCGCCCGGCCGAAGAGGCCGCCGATCGGATCGGCTTCGTTATCGCCAGCAGCCCCTCGCGCGCGCAGGTACTGCTCGGTGTCGAGGAGGCGGCGAGGCGCGTCCGGTTGAATATCGGCTGATAAAGCGGCTGATCAGTCCTCAAAGGAAGCGAGAGCGCTCTCCAGGAGCTCCACGACGCGGTGGAGGGCCGGTACCTGGAGCAAGGAGAAGTGATTGGCGTCAGGAACGAGATGAGCTTCAGTCCTGGCAAGCAGACCCCAACCCGCGGTGAGATCCGTAGCCCCCGGAGCCAGCGAGGCGCCGGCCCGGAACAGGATCACCTGTCCTCCGAACGGGCGCGGCACATAGCTCGCCACGGCTGTCTCCGAGCGGCTGTACAGATCGAAACGCTCTTGCATCCATGGCCTGCCTACGCCCGGCGGCAGCAGCCCCTCGGCCTCCGACACCTCGACCAGACGGTCGAGCCCCGCATCCAGGTCCAGCCCTTTCAGCATCTCTCGAACCGCCTCCAGCTTCTGCTCCGAATGGGCGCCTCCGAGGGCCGCGAAACCGAGCAGGAGCGAGGTGACGTCGACTCCGTGCCCCTCCGGTGGTGGAGGAGGGTCGAACAGGGTCAAGAGCGATGGGGCGCCTCCCGGGCTCTCGGTCTGCCGCGCCATCTCATAGGCGATGACCGCGCCGGATGACCAGCCGGCCAGCAGCCAGGGACCCTCGGGCTGGACCACGCGCACCGAGGCCAGGTATTGCGCGGCCAGATGCTCCATCGTGGGCGGATGGCCGTTGCCTTCCAAGACCGCTTGCAGGCCGTAGACCGGACGCTCCGTCCCGAGCTTCCTCGCCAGCTCCACGTAGGGAAAGACGTCTCCACCCGCCGGATGGACCAGGAACAGCGGCCGTCGCGAGCCTCCCGAGCCTCCCGGATGCAGACGCACCAGCGCGGAGCGCCAGACCGGATCCCCCTCGACCGCTCCGGCCAGATGCCGGACCGTCGGCGCCTCGAACAGCGTCGAGAGCGGCAGCTTCACCCCGAAGGTCTGCTCGATGAGTGCCATCAGCCGCACCGCCAGCAGCGAGTGGCCGCCCAGGGTGAAGAAGTCGTCGGTCACCCCGACCCGTTCGAGACCGAGAAGCTCGGCCCAGATGCCGGCAAGGGTCCTTTCTGCATACGTCGCCGGCGCCACATGGCTCTCCTCGGAGCTCTGCTGCCCGGGAGGCGGCAGGGCCTTGCGATCCATCTTGCCGATGGATGAGAGCGGCAGCGCTGCGAGAGTCACGAACGATGCGGGCACCATGTAGTCCGGCAGCCGTTCGCGCAAGGAATGGCGCAGCTGATCGATCGCGGCATCGCCGACGATGCCAACCACGTAGGCGACCAGCCGCCGGTCCTGCGGTACCGGCTCCCAGGCCATCACCACCGCGTCCTCGACGCCTTCGTGGCGTTTGATGGCGTCCTCCACCTCCGCCGGCTCGATGCGGTGCCCCCGAATTTTGACCTGAAAGTCCATGCGGCCGAGGAAGTCGAGCGTCCCGTCGGGCCGCCAGGCACCCAGGTCACCCGTGCGGTATAGCCGCTCGCCTGCCGCAAACGGATGCGGCACGAAGCGCTCCGCCGTCAGGTCCGGGCGCCCCAGGTAGCCGCGGGCGAGACCGTCGCCACCCAGGAAGAGCTCACCGGGCAGTCCCAGGGGCATCGGCTGGAGCTCGCGGTCGAGCACGTAGACGGTCGAGTTCGACAAGGGTTTGCCGATCGGCAGAGCTCCCTGCTCCGGCGTGCCGCGGACGAGCTGCCAGCTCGAGTACGATGTGTTTTCCGTCGGTCCGTACTCGTTGATGATCCTGGTCCGGTGGAGCATCTCGACGGCCTTCTGAAAGTGGGGGACGGAAGCGGTCTCGCCGCCGATGATCAAGGTGCTCAGTCCGGCCAGGCTCTGGCCCTCCTGCTCGACGAACTGGTTGAACAGCGCCGTGGTGAGGTACAGGGCCGTGATGCGCTCCTCGACCAGGACACGGGCCAGCCGCCGGAAGTCGAGCACCGTCTCGCGCGGGATCATCACCAGGCGCCCGCCGTTGAGCAGCGCGCCCCAGATCTCCCAGGTCGCCGCGTCCCAGGCATAGGTCGAGAGCTGGAGGATGACGTCGTCCGGCCCCATCTCCATGTAGTCGGGGTTCATCACCAGCCGGGTCACGCCCAGGTGGGGGACGACCACACCTTTCGGCCTGCCCGTCGAGCCCGAGGTGTAGTTGACATAGGCGAGTTGGAGCGGGTGCGACGGGACCGGATCGCCGAGACCGAGCTCGGGCCCGTCCAGGCCCTTTTCATCCATCAGCAGCACCGGCCCCTCGAAGCCGCCCGCCGCCTCGACTTCCGGCAGGAGAGCCGTCTGGGTCAGCAGCACCGGCGAGCGCACGTCGTCCAGGAGCCAGCGCAGGCGCGACGGCGGCAACCCCGGTTCCAGCGGGGCATACGACCCTCCCGCCTTCAAGATGCCGACGAGAGCCACGATCATCTCGAGAGACCGCTCCACCAGCAGGGCGACCAGCACGTCCACTCCTACTCCGCGATCGATCAACCATTGCGCCAGCCGGTTGGCCCGCTCATCGAGCTCGCGGTAGGTCAGCCGCTGGTTCTCGAAGCTCACCGCGACCGCGTCCGGAGTCCGAGCTGCCTGCTCTGCGAACAGATCCTGGATGCAGGCGGCGTGCGGAAAGGCTCTGGAGGTGTCGTTCCACTCATGGAGCGTCTGCCACTGCTCGGATGGAGCCAGCAGCGGCAGCTCGGACGCGGCCTGCTTCGG
>JANOCF010000480.1:0-3377 GCA_031412055.1 Holophagales bacterium
TCGTCGAGGGGGGCCACCCGAAGGGTCGCGCCCCGCTCCAGGCAGAGGGCCTGCCAGGGCACGAGGTTGGAGTGATGCTCCAGGCCGGTGATCAGGATCTCGTCGCCGGGTCCTACGTTCTTCCGTCCCCAGGACTGCGATACCAGGTTGACAGCCTCGGTGACGCCGCGGAGGAAGATGATCTCTTCCGGACGTTCCGCGCCGAGGAAGCGGCGGACGGTCTCCCGGGCGCGCTCGCGGGCGTCGGTGGAGAGTTGGGACAGGGTGTGGACGCCGCGCTCGACGTTGGCATAGTAGCCGTTGTAGCAGCCGGCGATGGCGTCGAGCACGGCCCGCGGCTTCTGGGTGCTGGCCGCGTTGTCCAGGTAGACCAGCGGGCGGCCGTGGACCTGGCGGGAGAGGATGGGGAAATCCTCCCGCACCCGGTCGAGGTCGTAACCGGGCGCGCGGAGGACGTCGGGTGCAAGGAGGGAGCGGGCCATCAGACGGCCTGCCGGACGACCTCTCCCTGGGGCAGCCGGGTGAAGAGGAACTCTTCGAGGTCGCGCCGCACGGGCTCGACCTTGATCCGCTCCACGATGTCGCTGGCAAAGGCGTAGGTCAGCAGGCTGCGCGCCGCCTCTTCGCCGATCCCCCGGGAGCGGAGATAGAAGATCGCGTCGTCGTCGAGCTGGCCCACGGTCGAGCCGTGGGTGCATTTGACGTCGTCGGCGAAGATCTCGAGCTGCGGGTTGGAGTTGGCGATGGCGCCCGAGGACAGCAGCAGGTTGCGGTTCGACTGCTTGGCGTCGGTCTTCTGGGCGCCGGGATGGACGTGGATCAGGCCGTTGAACACGGCCCGGGCGCTGCCGTCCAGGATCCCCTTGTACAGCTCGTGGCTGGCGCAATGCGGCTTGGCGTGCTCGACGCGCATGTGGTTGTCGATCACCTGCCGCCCCTCGGCCAGGTAGAGGCCGTTGAGGATGCAGTCGATGCCCTCGCCGTCGAGGACCGCGATGACGTCGTTGCGCACAAGGGCGCCGCCGATCGAGATCGAGTGGGAGCTGGGAGCGCAGCTGCGCTCGCCCCCGACCTGGAAGGTCGCCATGTGGTAGGCCTCGCGGCTCTCCCGCTGCAGCTTGTAGTGGTCGACGATGGAGGCCGGACCCGCCACCAGCTCGGTGACCGGGCAGGTGAAGTAGACCCCCTCGCCGGCGTAGGTCTCCACGATCGTGACCTCGCTGTTCTCGCCGGTCACGAACAGGTTGCGCGGGAAGATCGCGTAGGGCTGCCCGTCCGGGTTCGCCGTGGAGTAGTAGAGGACGTGGATGGGCTGCTCCACCACGGCTCCGCGGGGCACGAAGATGAAGGCGCCGT
Source organism: Holophagales bacterium (assembly GCA_031412055.1). Classification (GTDB taxonomy): domain Bacteria; phylum Acidobacteriota; class Thermoanaerobaculia; order Multivoradales; family UBA5704; genus DATMER01. The sequence continues at coordinate 1,357 of JANOCF010000480.1, forward strand.
CACTCAGGAACGCCGTGTTGAGGGCCACGAACGGCTGCTCCTCGAAGCGGGCGTGCTGGCCGAGCCAGGGCTCGACCTTGTCCGGGGTCGTCTCCAGCGCTTCGGCGAGGCTGCTCACCAGGACACCCTGGGGCAGGGCATCCACCTGGGGCAGCCGGGAGAGCCGGGACGAGAAGCGGCCGTTGACGAAGACGAGGCGGGCCGCCGCGCCGACGCTCAGCGGATCGAGCCGGGAGAGATCGACGCTCGGCTCGGGGCCGGACGGGCGCACAAAGGCCGTCTTGACGATCGGAGCCACGTTCATCTGCCGCCACTCCTCCTGCCGGAGGGTGGGAAAGCCCAGGTGGGCGAAGCGGTCGATGGCCATGCGGCGCAGAGCCTTGACGGCGGCGGGCTCGCTGGCCGGCAGCTCGGAGGCAAAGAGGTCGAAGTCGGCCACGAAGCGCGCCGCGCCGGTCAGGGCCGCCTCCGTGTCGGCAGCGGCGGCATCCAGGGCATCCGGGGGCGGAGCCGCGGTCGGGTCGGTGGTGACGGTCGTGGTCATGATGCCTTCCCCCTCACGCGCCCACCGGAGCCGAAGCTTCGGCCTCAAGCCAGGCGTAGCCCTTGGCTTCGAGCTCCAGCGCCAGCTCCTTGCCGCCCGAGCGGACGATGCGGCCATCCAGGAGGACGTGCACCCGGTCGGGGACGATGTAGTTGAGCAGCCGCTGGTAGTGCGTGATGACCAGGAACGAGCGGTCCTGCTGGCGCAGGGTGTTCACCCCTTCGGAGACGATGCGCAGCGCGTCGATGTCGAGCCCGGAGTCGGTCTCGTCGAGCACGGCCAGGCGCGGCTCCAGCACGGCCATGTGGAAGATCTCGTTGCGCTTCTTCTCGCCGCCGGAGAAGCCCTCGTTGACCGGGCGGTGGAGCAGCGACTCCTCCATCTGCACCATCTTCATCTTCTGGCGCACGAGGGTGAGGAAGTCGATGGCGTCGATCTCGGTCAGACCGCGGTGCTTGCGCACGGCGTTGAGCGCGGCCTTGAGGAAGTAGGTGTTGCTCACCCCGGGGATCTCGACCGGGTACTGGAAGGCCATGAACACGCCCTCGCGGGCGCGCTCCTCGGGGGCCATCTCCAGCAGGTCCTTCTCGCCCGAATAGCTGTCGAACAGAATCTGGCCGTCGGTGACCTCATAGGCCTCGTGGCCCGCGAGAACGCGGGCGAGGGTGCTCTTGCCCGAGCCGTTCGGACCCATGATGGCGTGCACCTCGCCGGTCGGCACGTGCAGGTCGATCCCGCGCAGGATCTCGTTTCCGGCGACGGAAACGTGAAGGTTCTTGATCTGAAGCATCTCGTTCGCTCTCTCTTTCGAATCGATGGAATCGGATCGCCGGTCGGTCTTATCCGACACTAACCGACGCTCCCCTCAAGGTTGACGGCCAGCAGCTTCTGGGCTTCGACGGCGAACTCCATGGGGAGCTCGCGGAAGACCTCCTTGCAGAAGCCGTTGACGATCATGGACACCGCGTCCTCGGTCGAGATCCCCCGCTGGTTGCAGTAGAAGATCTGGTCCTCGCCGATCTTGGAGGTGGTGGCCTCGTGCTCCATGCGGGCGGTGGGGTTCTGCACGTCGATGTACGGGAACGTGTGCGCGCCGCAGTCCTGGCCGATCAGCATGGAGTCGCACTGCGAGAAGTTGCGGGCGCCGTCCGCCCCCTTGAGGATCCGCACCGAGCCGCGGTAGGTGTTCTGGCCATGGCCCGCGGAGATGCCCTTGGAGACGATGTTGCTCTTGGTGTTCTTGCCGATGTGGATCATCTTGGTCCCGGTGTCGGCCTGCTGGCGCCCCTTGGTCAGGGCGACCGAGTAGAATTCGCCGATCGAGCCCTCGCCCTTCAAGATCACGCTGGGGTACTTCCAGGTGATCGCCGAACCGGTCTCGACCTGCGTCCAACTGATCTTCGAGGCCCGGCCCCGGCACAGGCCGCGCTTCGTCACGAAATTAAAGATGCCGCCCTTGCCGTCCTTGTCGCCGGGG
>JANOCF010000481.1:0-13606 GCA_031412055.1 Holophagales bacterium
CGGTGGCGGCGACCGCGATGCCGGCGGCGGCGGCTACGACACCGGCGGCTTCGGCGGCGGCTTCGGCAGTGGCGGCGGCAAGACCAAGCCGCGCAAGGAAGGCGGCAGCCGCCGCGGCCTGCGCGCGAAGAAGCGCAGCCTCTAAGCGCTGGCTCGGGGGGGCGGAACGATGGTTATCCCGCAGGCGCGTGCCTTGGCGGACTCTTCGGCCGTCTGTCCTCTCGACCTCCCCTTCGCCCGCTCGCAGTTTCCCGCGCTGGCAGAGGGGTGGACCTTTCTGGACAACGCCGGCGGCTCGCAAGTCCTGCGGGCCGTCGCTGACCGCGTCCGCGATTATCTCCTCAGCTCGAATGTCCAGCTCGGCGCGACCTACGAGGTCTCGCGCCGGGCCATGGAGCGCGTCCAGGACGGAGTCCGGGCCGCCGCAGCCCTGATCGGCTCCGATCCGGGCGAGGTGGTGCTCGGCTCCTCGGCCACGCAGCTTCTGGTCAACCTGTCCCGGGCCATGGAAGACCGGCTCGGGCCGGGCGACGAGATCGTGGTCACCCATGGGGACCACGAGGCGAACATCTCCCCCTGGCTCCGGCTAGCCGACCGGGGAGTCGAGGTGAAGGTCTGGCGCCTGCGTCCCGACACGCTGGAGCTGGACCTCGCGGATCTCGACGCCTTGATCACTCCCCGGACCCGGCTGGTCTGCTTCACCCAGGCGACCAACATCCTCGGCACGATCCACCCGGTGGCGGAGATCACCCGCTTCGTCCACGAGCGGGGAGCCCGGGTCTGCGTAGACGGCGTGGCCTACGCTCCGCACCGCCTGGTCGACGTCCGCGCCTGGGACGTGGACTTCTACGTCCTCAGTCTCTACAAGGTGTTCGGTCCCCACCTGGGGCTGCTCTACGGCAAGCGGGAGCACCTGCTGGAGCTGTCGAACATCAATCACCTCTTTCTCGGCAAGGACGCGGTTCCCTACAAGCTTCAGCCGGGCAACCTCAACTACGAGCTGGCTGCCGGCCTGCCGGCGATCGTCGAGTACCTGGAGGAGCTGGGGCGCCGGGCCGGTGGGACGGGGACTTCCCGCGAGCTCCTGGCGGCAGCCTTCGAGGCCATAGCCTGCCACGAGGGCGAGACGGTGGCGCCGCTGCTCGATTTTCTCCGGGGTAGGGAAGGGGTGAGGCTGCTCGGAGTTGCGGATTCCGCGCCCGGGCGCCGGGTCGCCACGGTCAGCGTGGTGCTCGAGGGGCGCAGCTCGTCCGAGATCCCCCTGCACCTCGACGCCCACCGGATCGGCATCCGTTACGGCGACTTCCACGCCCGGCGCCTGATCCAGGATCTCGGCCTCGCCGAGAGAAACGGCGTCGTCCGCATCTCACTGGCGCACTACAACACCCCTGACGAGATCGCTCTCCTCTGCAACTGCCTCGATGAGGTGCTTTAGATCGTCGCCCCCTCTGGGGGTACTTGTTCCCTGCTGACACGATCTGGTATCCTTTGGATCAGAAACGGGGAGACGCTCATGAACATGCGGAAGCTGGTCCAGGCAGATATAGAGAGAGTGGAGGGTGGGAAGCGGCCTCCGCGCTCGGGTGAGCTCATGGAGAAGCTCTTGAAGATCCGGATCGAAGGCCCGGAGGACTTCTCCGAGAACCTCGATGCCTACCTAAGCGGGGAGCGGCTGCTTGCCGACGGCGAAGATCCTCGTTGACTCGCAGTTCGTCATCGCTCTCATCAATTCACGAGACAAGCATCACGGCAGGGCAGTTCAACTGGCGCGCGAGCACCGTGGGCAGACATTTCTCATCACGGACGCGGTCCTTCTCGAAGTCGGGAATGCTCTGTCCCGGAGTCACCGGGCCGAGGCCATCGAGATCATTGAAGACTTCTTGAGCTCGGAGAACGCGGAGGTGGTCCGGTTGACGCCCGAGCTCTTCGAGCGGGCTTTCGTTCTCTACAGCCGCTGCCTGGACAAGGACTGGAGTTTGGTGGATTGCGTCTCGTTCACCGTGATGTGGGAGCAAGGGAGCCGCCGGGCTCTCACGTCGGACCGTCACTTCATTCAGGCTGGTTTCCAGGCGCTTCTGGCCTAGACTCAATACAGGTCGAACAGCAGGATCCGCCCCTCCAGCGGGCCGTTCATCACGGGAATCCTCCGCCGTGGCTTCAGGCCGATCTGCTTGCCGCGGTCCTCTCCGGCCAGGACCACCGCCTTCCATCCTTTGAAGCGGTGCTTCAGCAGATCTCCCACCTCGCGCCAGTGCTCGGCGTCGGTCCCGATCCTCCCGCCGTGCGGCGGGTTGATGAGGACGAGTCCGGGCTCCTCGGGGAGTTGGACGCTCGTGGCCTCGCCGCGGGTGAGGGTCGCGCGATCCAGCACCTGCGCCTTCTCCAGATTCACCCTTGCAGCGGCCAGAGCCTCGGCGGAGAGGTCGTTGCCGTAGAGGTGGACGCCCGGGCCGGGTGAGGGTATCGGCTCCTTCCGGACCGCCTCGAAAGCCTTGGGATCGAAGGCGGGCAGCCGCTCGAAGGCCCAGTTTCGCCGCAGCCGGCCGGGAGCCAGGCCCAGCGCGTACCAGGCCGCCTCGGCCAGCAGCGTGCCCGAGCCGCACATCGGGTCCGCCACGGGACCCTGGCCGTCCCATCCGGAGGCGAGGACGCACGCGGCGGCGAGCTGCTCCCTCAGGGGCGCGGTCGTGGTCGTTGCCCGGTACCCGCGCCGGTCCAGCGGCTCTCCCGAGGTATCGAGGAGCAGCGTCGCGCGATCCTGATGCAGCCTGACACGTAGATGGAGATCCGGGTCGTCGCGGTCCACGGACGCCCGCTTGCCGTAGGCGTCGCGCTGGCCGTCCACGAGGCCGTCCTTGACCGAGAGCGCGGCCCAGCGGGAGTCGCGGATCTCCGAGGCCGTGGAGGTCGCCTGGATCGCAAAGCTGCGGTCCGGATTGAGGAGCCGGCCGACGTCCACCTCGCTGCGATAGAGGCCCCTGGCCCGCGTCCGGCCGCCCACCAGCGCCCGTGCCCCGCCGGCAAGGGAAGCGTTGTCTCCCGCCTCCCACGAGCCGAGCTCCACCAGCACCCGGTTGGCGGTGCGCAGCCGCCAGTTGGCCCGCCAGCAGTCCTTCCAATGCCCCTCGAAGACGACGGCGCCGCGCTGCCGCTCCAACTCTACGACGCCCAGGGCGCGCAGCTCCGCCTCCAGGATCTCTTCCAGGCCGAGCACGCAGGTGGCGACGATTCCAAGGGCCATTGTGGCTAGCTCCTCTGACGTTCCAGAAAGGGGAGGACGACCCGCAGCAGCTCCTCGGGTCTCTCCTCCATGGGCACGTGCCCGGTCTTCTCCAGCACGGCGAGCTCGCCGCGGGGCAGCGTCTGCGCCGCGCTCCGTCCCAACTGCACGGAGATCACCTCGTCCTCGGCTCCCCAGACGACCAGGGCAGGCACCTGGATCTTGTCCAGCTCGACCCGTCCCGTGGAGGCGGGAGCCGGCGCCGTCAGGCCGTGGTAGGCGTCGGTCACCCCTTCGATACGGATGCGGTCGTAGTACTCGCGGACCAGCTCCGGAGTGACCAGCGAATCGTCGTAGAAGGAGCGCAGCAGGGCGCGGCGCACCGACTTGGGACGCAGCACCAGAGAGCGCACGAAAAACGCGGTGATCGGCTTGAGGGAGGCCACGCGGCTGCGCCGGTCGTTGGCGTAGGTCGGGGCCGAGCTGTCGACCAGCACCATGGAGCGCACCCGCTCGGGATGGCGCGAGGCGATCCAGAGGGTCAGGCCGCCGCCATAGGAGTGGCCCATCAGATGAGCGCTGCCGATCCCCAGCTCGTCCATGACCTTGAGGATCAGGTCGGCCTGGCCCTCGCGGGTGTAGCTCGCGAAGGTCCGGGGACGCTGGGTGTAGCCAAAGCCGCTGAGGTCGATCGCGATGACGCGGAAGGACTCCGCGAGCGCCGGCATCACCTTGCGCCAGGAGTAGGTCGAGGCACCGAAGCCGTGGATGAGGATCAGCGGCTCGCCGCGGCCCGCCTGCTCGATGTGCACGAGCTGGTCGCCGATGCGCAGGAAGCGGTCTTCCGGAACGGTCTTCCGGATCTCGTCGAAGGAGCGCACCGAGGCACAGCCCAGGAGCGGAAGGAGAGCGGCGGCGAGGAAGGAGAGGCGGCGCATCCGGGGAGTGTATACGGAGGCGTGGCGATCGGCACGGAGATCGCTCCTGAGGTTCAAGGAGCCTCTCCTTGCCGGGAAGGGATGACGGATGCTCCTCAAGGAGCGATTCCTGAAACCGAAGGGGCTTCGCCTTGCGGGTTCCGAGAGGCTGCCGGTTCCGAAGGGGTCTCTCCTTGAGCTTCAGGAGTCCCGCCTTGAAGACCGCGAGCGGCTCCTTGCGCGCAAGGAGCTGCTCCTCAAAGATTCCTGCCGTTCCTGATCCCGCAGGAGCGTCTCCTTGAGGACGAGCACCGGCTCCTTGAGCAGAAGGAGCCTCGGCCGAAGCTTCAGGAGCCACCCCGGAAGAGCACGGGGCCGCTCCTTGAAGAGAAGGAGAGGTTCCAAAACCCTGTCTTTTTGTCACCGTCTTTCGACTGACGCTGTTACCGCCGCCGCCTATCCTGATCCGCAGGCTGTAGGGATTCATCTAGAGGAGGCGTGCATGTCCATTGTCCTGGAGGAGCTGACCAAGCGTTACGCGGGCCACCCGGTGGTCAACGGCGTTTCGCTGGAAGTGGCCGACGGGGAGTTCTTCGTCCTGCTGGGATCTTCGGGCAGCGGCAAGAGCACGCTGCTGCGGATGATCGCCGGCCTGTCCGAGGTCGACGCCGGCCGCGTGCTGCTGCATGGCCGCGACGTGACCGACCTGCCGCCCGCCAAGCGCGGCGTCGGCTTCGTGTTCCAGAGCTATGCCCTGTTCCGCGGCATGACGGTGGCCGACAACGTCGAGTTCGCCCTGTCGATCCGCGGCAGCTCCAAGGCCGACCGCCGCCGCCGCCGCGACGAGCTGCTCGAGATGGTCGGCCTCGCCGGGCTCGGCGGCCGCATGCCGAGCCAGCTCTCCGGCGGCCAGCAGCAGCGCGTGGCCCTCGCCCGCGCCCTGGCCCACCATCCCGAGGTGCTGCTGCTCGACGAGCCCTTCGGCGCTCTCGACGCCAAGGTCCGCCTGGAGCTGCGCCGCACCGTGCGCGAGGTCCAGCGCGAGCTCGGCATCACCACGATCTTCGTCACCCACGACCAGGAGGAGGCCTTCGAGCTGGCCGACCGGGTCGCCGTGCTGAGCTTCGGCCGGCTGCTGGAGTCCGGGCCGCCCGACGAGCTGTACCTGCGGCCCGAGACCGAGTTCGTCGCCACCTTCCTGGGTACGGCCAACCTCATGGTGGGGGAGTGCACCACCGACGGCGTGCAGCTCGGCCCGGTCCAGTTCCCGCTCACCACCCGCTCCGAGGTGGCGGACGGAGGGCGCCGCGTGCAGATCCTCTTCCGTCCCGAGGACGTTTCGCTCCGCGGCGCCTCCGACGACCTCAACTGCCCGAGCCTGGGCGAAGCCGTGGTCGAGCACCGGGCCTTCGTCGGCTCGTTCGAGCGCCTGCGGCTCCGTCTGCCCCCGCTGCCCGGCGTGCGGGCCATCGCTCCGCCGGTCCCGTTCGGACACGACGGCGTGTGGATCGAAGCTGCCCGGTCGCAGGACCAGGCGCGCCGCTTCCCCCTCCATCCCGGGGACACGACCTGGGTCGGCGTGCAGCGCGTCCACGCCCTGGTCCATCCGGGGATGCGCTTCCTCCTCGTGGTCGACGGCAGGCCCGGCTCCCGGGCCGCGCTCGGACTGGGCGGCGAGCTCGCCCGGCTGGCCCACGCGCAGGTGGTCGTGCTCGAAGCCGGTGCTCCCGTTAGCGGCGAGGAAGCCGAGCAGCGCCGCCAGGAGACCCGGGAGAAGCTCGGCTCCGGCCTCGCCGCCCTGGAGACCCGCACCACGCCGGAGGATGCCTTCACCGCCGTGGCCCGCGAGGCCGAGCGCCAGCCCAGCGATCTGCTGATCCTGACGCCGCCGCCGCGCGAGGGGCTGGAGACGGCCGAGCGCGCTCTGCGGGCGGGCAATCACCATCTGCTCCTGGTTCCCGAAGCCCATTCGGGACAGGCTCCGGCCCGCGTGCTGATCTGCGTGGCCGTGGGCGAGCCCGGCAAGGAGGACGTCTCCTTTGCCGGCCGCCTGGCCCGCCACCTCGGGGCGGAGGCGACTATCCTGACGATCCTTCCCGAGGCCGAGCGCCGGGCGGAAGGATCGCAGCCGCCCACGCCCGCCGAGTCGCACGCGGAACGGTTCCTGAGCGGCAGCACGCGCACCCTGTGGCGGCTGGGCGTCACCGCTTCGACCCGCATCCGCTACGGCAACGTGCGCGACGAGATCCTCGCCGAGATCGCCGAGGGGAAGCACGACCTGCTGGTCCTCGGCACGCCGCTCCCCGGACGGGACGGCGAGCTGTCGCTCGGCGGGCTGGTCGAGAAGCTGCTCCCGCTGCCCCTGCTGGCCGAGATGCCGGTGCTGATCGTCCGCTCAACCGAGATTGCATCGTGATGAGGAGATCCGGAATGAGAGAGATCGTGTTGTGCTTGTGCTGCGCCTGGTTGACCTTCGGTGGATTGGCAGCCGCACAGGAGCCGGAAGCGGAGGAGACCCAGGAGCCGCAGTCGGTGGAGGAGCGCCTGGACGAGCTGGACCAGAAGGTACGCGTCATCGACCGGCGCTCGGAGCTGGAGAAGGAGCAGGCCGCCGAGAAGGCGAAGACCTCCGCCTCGGTGACCGCCGGCCGCGACGGCTTTACCCTCAAGTCGGCGGACGGCGCCTATCAGCTCAAGCTGCGCGGCTACACGCACTTCGACGGCCGCTTCTACCAGGAAGACGACGAGCGGCCCGCCAACGACACCTTCCTCCTGCGGCGCATCCGGCCGATCCTGGAAGGGACTCTGGGCAAGATCTTCGACTTCCGGATCATGCCGGACTTCGCCCAGGGGACGACCGTTCTCCAGGACGGCTACATCGAGGCCCGCTTCTCGCCCGCCTTCAAGGTGCGCGGCGGCAAGTTCAAGCCTCCCGTCGGCCTGGAGCGCCTGCAGTCGGCCACCGACCTGCTGTTCGTCGAGCGCGCCTTTCCGACCTCGCTGGTCCCCAACCGGGACCTCGGCGTTCAGTTCTCCGGCGACGTGGCCGGGGGCGGCGTCAACTGGGCGGTGGGCTACTTCAACGGCGTGCCGGACGGCGGCAGCAGCGACATCGACGTCGAGGACAGCAAGGACGTCGCCGCCCGCGTCTTCTTCACCCCCTTCGCCACGGGCACCGGTGTGCTCAAGGGGCTCGGCTTCGGCGTCGCGGCCACGCAGGGTGAGCAGTCGGGCACCCTCACGGCCACGGGCCTCGCCGGCGTCCGGACTCCGGGCCAGCAGACGTTCTTCTCGTACCGCACGGACGGCACCGCTGCCGGTACCGTGATCGCGGACGGCGACCGCACCCGGCTCGTGCCCCAGGCCTATCTCTACATCGGCCCGTTCGGGCTGCTCACCGAGTACGCGTTGTCCTCGCAGGAGCTGCGGCGCGGCGCGGAGCTGGAGGAGCTGGAGAACGAGGCCTGGCAGGTGGCGGCCACCTACGTCCTGGGCGGCGGAGAGCCTTCCTTCCGGGGAGTCACCCCGAAGCGCCCGTTCGACCTGGAGGCCAACAGTTGGGGCGCGTTCGAGATCGTGGCCCGCATCAGCCGGATCGAGTTCGACGACGCGGCCTTCCCCCTGTTCGCCAACCCGGCGAGCGCCGCCTCCGCGGCCGAGTCCATCGGAGCCGGCGTCAACTGGTGGTTCAACCGCAACATCAAGGTGATGCTCGACTATGAGCGGACTGAGTTCGAGGGCGGAGCTGCGACCGGAGACCGAGAGGACGAGAACGTCCTGTTCAGCCGGTTCCAGGTCTCCTTCTAAGAGAGGAACGACTCCAATGAGACTGAAGAACTTCACGAAGACCGTCGCGCTGGCGCTGGTCGCCGCTCTGCTTGCGGGACCTGTCGCGGCCGCGGTCCAGCTCCTCAACGTGTCCTACGACCCGACGCGCGAGCTGTACCAGGAGATCAACACCGCGTTCGCCAGGCATTGGAAGGCGAAGGGCGGCCAGGACGTCACCGTCCAGCAGTCGCACGGCGGCTCGGGCAAGCAGGCGCGCTCGGTCATCGACGGCCTGCCCGGCGACATCGTGACCCTGGCGCTCGCCTACGACATCGACGCCATCGCCAAGGCCGGCCTGGTGCCGGCGAACTGGCAGACCCGCCTGCCCAACAACAGCTCCCCCTACACCTCGACCATCGTGTTCCTGGTGCGCAAGGGGAACCCCAAGAAGATCAAGGACTGGGACGACCTGGTCAAGCCCGGCGTGTCGGTCATCACGCCCAACCCGAAGACCTCGGGCGGCGCGCGCTGGAACTACCTCGCGGCCTGGGGCTATGCCATGCGCAAGTTCGGCAACGACCCCGCGAAGACCCAGGACTTCGTCAAGCGCCTGTTCAAGAACGTTCCCATCCTGGACACCGGCGCCCGCGGCTCCACGGTGACCTTCGTGGAGCGCGGCATCGGCGACGTGCTGCTCGCCTGGGAGAACGAGGCCCTGCTCGCGGTCAAGGAGATGGGCAAGGGTCAGTTCCAGATCGTCGCGCCGTCGGTGAGCATCCTGGCCGAGCCGCCGGTCACCGTGGTGGACAAGGTGGCCAACAAGAAGAAGACGGCCGCCGTGGCCAAGGCCTACCTCGAGTTCCTGTACACCCCCGAGGGCCAGGAGATCGCGGCGAAGCACTACTACCGGCCGCGCCTGCCCGCCGTGGCCAGCAAGTACGCGCAGCAGTTCCCCAAGGTGAACCTGTTCACGATCCAGGAGTTCGGCGGCTGGGGCAAGGCCCAGCAGACGCACTTCTCGGACGGCGGCATCTTCGACAAGATCTTCGAGGGCCGATAAATGGTGGGGACGGCGGACAAGGGGATGCCTGGCAAGGGCCGGACTCTGCCGTCTCCCCTGCCTGTTTCCGCCCGAAGGGGCCGGCGGGGAGGCAAGTTCCCGGGCGGGAGTCCGCTCCCGGGGTTCGGCCTCTCCCTCGGCTTCACCCTGTTCTACCTGTGCCTGGTCATCCTGATCCCGATCTCGACGGTCTTCCTGAAAACTGCGACCCTGACGTGGGCGGAGTTCCTGTCCAAGGTCACGACGCCGCGCGCCCTCGCGGCCTTCGAGCTCAGCTTCAAGTGCGCGCTCGCGGCGGCGCTGATCAACGTCGTGTTCGGCGTCCTGGTGGCCTGGGTCCTGGAGCGCTACCCGTTCCCGGGCAAGCGGTTCGTGGACGCGCTGGTCGACCTGCCGTTCGCGCTGCCGACCGCGGTCGCCGGCATTGCCCTGGTCACGATCTACACGGGCAACGGCTGGCTCGGACGCTGGCTGGAGCCCATGGGGATCAAGATCGCCTACGAGCCGCTCGGCATCATCGTGGCACTGACCTTCATCGGCCTGCCGTTCGTAGTGCGCACAGTCCAGCCCGTGCTGGCGGACCTGGACCCGGAGGTTGAGGAGGCCTCGGCCAGCCTGGGCGCCGGCCGGGTGCAGACGTTCCGGCGGGTGATCCTGCCCGAGCTGCTGCCCGCCATCGTCACCGGCTTCGTGCTCGCGTTCGCCCGCGGACTGGGGGAGTACGGCTCGGTCATCTTCATCGCGGGCAACATGCCGATGAAGTCGGAGATCACGCCGCTCCTCATCATGATCCAGCTCGAGCAGTACGACTACGCGGGCGCCACGGCGATCGCGATGGTCTTCCTGCTCGCCTCGTTCTCGCTGCTCCTGCTGATCAACGTCCTGTCCTGGCGGCGCAACCGGAGACTGTCCGGCGGCTCCGAGGAGAGGTAGCTCATGGCCGGTCTGCCCGCACGCGCCGCACACGCCGGTAACTACGAAGGCCGCGCATCCGGAGGCCCTCGTGGTGCGGCTCTCACCGAGCCCCGCTGGGTCCGCTGGCTGCTCCTGGGGCTGGCCCTGACCTTCCTGGGCTTCTTCCTGTTCATCCCGCTCGTGCTCGTCTTCAGCAAGGCGCTGGAGGACGGCTGGCAGACCTATCTGGCCTCCGTGCGCGAGCCCATGGCGCTGGCCGCGGTGAAGCTGACGCTGCTGACCGCCGCGATCTCCGTGCCGCTCAACCTCCTCTTCGGGCTGGCCGCGGCCTGGGCCATCGCCAAGTTCCGCTTCCGCGGCAAGGGGCTGCTGATCACCCTGATCGACGTTCCCTTCAGCGTGTCGCCGGTGATCTCGGGCATGATCTTCGTCCTGCTCTTCGGCGCCCAGGGCTTCCTGGGTCCCTGGCTCGCGGAGCACGACATGTCGGTCATCTTCGCCGTGCCGGGGATCGTCCTGGCCACGCTGTTCGTGACCTCTCCGATGGTGGCGCGGGAGCTGATCCCCCTGATGCAGTCGCAGGGGAGCGACGAGGAGGAAGCCGCCCTGACGCTCGGCGCTTCCGGCCTGCAGACGTTCTTCCGGGTGAGCCTGCCGAAGATCCGCTGGGGTCTGGTCTACGGCGTGATCCTGTGCAACGCCCGGGCGATGGGCGAGTTCGGCGCCGTGTCGGTGGTCTCGGGACACATCCGCGGCCTCACCAACACGCTGCCGCTGCACGTCGAGATCCTGTACAACGAGTACCAGTTCTCGGCGGCGTTCGCCGCGGCCTCGCTGCTGACCCTGCTCGCGCTGGCCACGCTGGCCGTGAAGAGCCTCATCGAGTGGCGGATGCAGCGGTGAGGTTTTCGATAAGCTTCAGTCATGCGCCGCATCCGCCTGAGCACCCTCCTCATCGGCGTCAACGCCGGCCTGATCCTCCTGGCCGTCGTCTGCGTCGTGTTCGCGGCCGTGGGCCTGCTCCGGCGGCTGGCGGACGACCAGGCGCTGGCACAGGTCGGGCTGGCTGGACGCAATGCCCTGCAGGCGGTGGAGCGCTCCCGCGATGACGTGGCGACCTCGGCCCGCCTGCTCGGGGAGCGCCCGACCGTGGGGCGGCTCCTGCGCGACGGAGATGCTCCGGGCTTGACGGCCTTTCTCGACCGCTTCCGCCAGACCAGCGGGCTCACCGGCTGCGCGGTCTTCTCGGAGGGAAGACGCGTCACCGTTGGTCCGCCGCTCCCCTGGGAGGCGATCCGGCGCCAGGCCGGCAGGGCGCCGTTTCGGGCAGGCAGCGGCCCGTTGCTCCTCGCCGCCGCCACACCCTTGACCTCCCGGCCCGGCGCCGTCGCGGTCGTGGCCCTCGCCTTGGACCAGCACTTCGTGGACAGGATCTCGAGGCAGGTCGGCCTGCCCGTAGCGGTCCTGCCGGCCGCGGAGGCGATGGAGCGGACGGACGATCCCCGCTATCTCCTGCGCGACGAGGTGCTGAGCACGGCCCGGCCCGCCTCGTCGCGGCTGGACGACTCCTACGTCTCCATCCTGCCGCTCTCAGCCCCGTCAGGCCAGGTGGGAGCGTTGCTCGAAACGTCCCTGCCGACCGCGCCGGTCGTCTCGTCTCTGGGCGGGCTGGTGCGCAAGCTCCTGCTGCTGTCGCTCTGGGTGGCTCTTCTGGCCACGCTGGCCGGATGGCTGATCAGCCGGCGCCTGGCGCAGCCCGTCCAGGCGCTCACGGCCGCGGCGGCGCGCATCGGCCGCGGCGACCTCTCGACGCCGACGCCCCGCGCGGCGGGCGCCGAGCTCGGCACTCTCGCCGCCACCATGGAGGAGACCCGGCTGCGGCTGCTGCGCCTGACCTCGGAGCTGCGCCGCCGCCAGGCCGAAGGCGAGGCCATCCTCACCGGCATCTCCGAAGGGGTGTTCAGCGTCGACCGCGACCGGCGCATCCGCTACATGAATCCCCAGGCCGCGGCCCTGCTGGGCGTCCGCGCCGACGAAGCCATGGGGAGGTTCTGCGGGGACGTGCTGAACCCGGCCCGCCCGGACGGCACCCGTCCCTGCGAGGAGCACTGTCCGATCCTCCACGCCCGCTTCCGCGGCGCCACCCACGCCACCGAGTGGCTGCTCCTGGCGGACGGCTCGCGGCGTGCCGTGGTCGTCAACAGCGCTCCGCCCACGGAAGACCAGCAGTTCCAGGTGATGCGCGACGAGACCGAGGTGGAGTCGGCCCGGCGGCTGCGCGACTCGGTCTTCGCCAACATCTCGCACGAGTTCCGCACCCCGCTCTCGGCCCAGCTCGCCTCGATCGAGCTGCTCCTCGACCGTCTCCAGAAGCAGGGCGCCGACCCGGAGACCGAGGCCCTGGTGCTGTCCCTGGAGCGCGGCACCCTGCGGCTCACCCAGCTCATCGACAACCTGCTGGAGAGCGTGCGCATCGAGGCCGGCCAGCATTCCATCCGCCGCCGTCCCGTGGCGCTCGACGAGGTTGTGGAGGAGGCGGTGGAGATGACCGCGTCGCTGATCGCCCAGCGCGGGCAGCGGCTCCAGGTCGACCTGCCGTACCCGCTGCCGATCCTCATCGGCGACGCCCCCCGCCTGATCCAGGTCTTCGTGAACCTCCTGGCCAACGCGAACAAGTACGCACCGGCCGGCTCGGAGATCCGCGTCGGCGGCGAGGTGGAGGACGGGGCCGTGTCGCTCTGGGTCGAGGACGAAGGGCCGGGCCTGCCCGAGGAAGAGCGCGCCGGCCGCTCTTTATTCACCCGCTTCGTGCGCTCGGCCGATGGCGCCGGTCCCGAGCCCGAGCAGAGCGGCATGGGGCTTGGGCTCTGGATCGTGCAGTCGATCGTCGAGCGCCACGGCGGAACCATCGAGGCGCGGCGAGAGGGGGAAGGCACGAGGATGCGCGTGACCCTGCCGCTTGCAGGTATTCAGGAGGGGGCTTCTTGAAGATCCTGGTCGTGGACGACGACCTGGAGCTGCTCGGGCTCGTGGCCTATGCCCTGCGCCAGGCCGGCTACCTGGTGGTCGAGGCTTCGGACGGCGTGGCGGCCATGGCCGCGTTCGAGCGCGAGGAGCCTTCCCTGGTGATCCTGGACGTGAACCTCCCGCGCCTGAGCGGGCTGGAGGTCTGCAAGCGGGTGCGCGCCGCCTCTCCCGACGTGCCGATCATGATGCTGACGGTCCGCTCCGGCGAGGAGGACCAGGTGCAGGCCCTGGACCTCGGCGCGGACGACTACCTGACCAAGCCGTTCAGCCCGCGCACCCTGCTCGCCCGCGTGCGGGCGCTGCTGCGCCGGGCCGGATCGGACAAGCCGGCGCCGCTCGCGGCCGGCGACTTCTCGCTCGACCTGGAGCGCCAGGCCGTGACCGTGGCCGGGGCGCCGCCGGCCCGCCTGACCAAGCTGGAGCTGCGGCTGCTCCAGATCCTGCTCGCGAACGCCGGCCACACCCTCCCCTCCGAGCGGCTCCTGAGCCACGTCTGGGGCTCGCGCGGAGGCGGCGACCGCCAGCTCCTCAAGCAGCTCGTCCACCGTCTCCGCCAGAAGATCGAGGGGGTGGAGACTGTGGAACCGCGCTACCTGGTCACCGTGGCCGGGTTGGGATACGCGCTGCGGGTGGACGGGCGGGAGGCGGAGTAGGCGGGCTACCGGCTCCACCATCCCCAGCCGAACACCGCCGCCAGGT
>JANOCF010000482.1:0-9379 GCA_031412055.1 Holophagales bacterium
GGGCCGGCCTCGCGCTGGCAGACGGTCGCTCCGGGACCCCGCGCGCGAACCGCGATGGCGATCTGCGCCGCGGGCGCATTGGCCACGCTCTCCGTGAAGAGGAAGGGAGAGGCCGACTCCGGTCCTTCCAGAAGGATCTGCCGCAGCAGCCCCTCCGAGTAGGAAGACGGACCGAAAGCGGTGGAGATCGTCACGCCGGTACGCTCGTCGGGAGGACAGTCCGCGAGCCCGGCGCCGCGGAGCGCCATGCGGGCGGCGGCCAGGGCCATCTTGGACGGCGGGCTCATGCGGCGCGCTTCCACCGGGGAGAGCCACTCCCGGACAAGAGCTCCGTTCACCAGGTACGCCTTGTGAGCCGCGCGACGGAGGTGGTAGCCGGACGAGCGGTCGATCTCCGTGAGAAGGGACCAGGGAGGCTCGGCCGAAGCCAGCAGCCGGCGGAGGCTTTCGTCTCCCGCGCCGTAAGCGCCGACGGTCCCCAGCCCCGTGACCAGGATCGACCGGCTCAAGCGGCCTGACCCATCCAGCGCGAGAACACGAGGGCCGCGTTGCAGCCGCCGAAGGCGAGGCTCGTGGAGACCGCCGCACGGACCTCAGGCAGCGGCAGCGGTCGGCCGACCACCAGGGAGACGGGAAGGTCGGGGTCCGCGCCCTGGGAGCAGGCCGGGACCGGGTGCAGCTCGCGCTCGCGGAGGCAGAGGACGGTCGCCACGGCCTCGATGGCCCCGGCGGACCCCAGGAGATGCCCGAGGAGCGCCTTGGTGGCGGTCACCGGGATCTCTTCCGCGCGCTCGCCGAAGACCCGCTGCAGGGCGCGGTACTCGGCGGCATCGTTGAGCGGCGTGCCCGTGCCGTGCGCGTTGACGAAGCCCACCTCGCCGGCGGGCATCCCGGCGTCCCGGAGCGCCGCCTCGATGGCCGCGGCGGCTCCCCCGCCGCTCGGATCGGGCGCGGTCATGTGATGGGCGTCGCAGGCCGAGCCCGCGCCGGAGAGCTCCGCCAGGGGGGTAGCTCCCCGCGCCAGGACCCGCTCCAGCGGCTCCAGGATCAGGACCGCCGCGCCCTCGCCGAACGACATGCCCTCGCGGCCGGCACCGAACGGCCGGCAGGGGGTCTCGTCCACGGAGCGCAGGGCATTGAAGCCCGCGTAGGTGAGCTGGCAGAGGGAGTCCGAGCCGCCGGCCACCGCCAGGTCGACCTCGCCGGAGCGGATCGCATCCAGGGCCGCGCCCAGGGCCAGGGCGCCGGAGGAGCAGGCGGACGACAGGGTCCGCACCGGACCCGTCACGCCGAGCCAGCGGGCGACCGAGTCGCCGGGCGCGTTCACCTGCTGGGAAGCCAGGTCGCGCAGCCGGGCGGTACGCCACCGGCCGCGCAGGAACTCGTCGAAGAAGCGCTCGCTCTCGAGCATCCCGCCCGTGCTGCTGCCGAAGTAGACGCCCGCCTCCACTTCATTCTGGTCGAGGGGCACCCCAAGACCGGCCCCGTGGAGCGCTTCGGCCGCGGCGAAGATGGCGAAGCGGTCGGCCAAGCTCAGCCGCCGCCAGCGCGGGTCGCCGGACAGCTCGTCATGGAGATGGGTCGAGGGAGGATCGCCGGTCTCGGCCGCGACGTGGGTGCGGTGCCGGGTGTGGTCGAAACGCTGGAAGTCACGGATGGCCGTCCGGCCGGCGCGCAGCCCTTCCCAGAGCGGGGCGATACCCCAGCCCAGACCGCTCACGGCGCCGACGCCGCTCACGGCGACGCGGCGGCTCGATCCGGCCGCAGCCTGTTGTTTCATGCCGGCTTTTCGTCCGCGCTTCTCTAGGTCCGCCTAGGTCCGCGCCTCGATGAACTCGGAAAGGCTCGACACGGAGGAGAAGACCTCCCGGCCGAGCTCCTGGCTCTTGATCTTGATCCCGAACTCCTTCTCGAGGGCCACGACAAGCTCCAGGGCATCGACCGAGTCGAGCCCGAGCCCCTCTCCGAAAAGCGGAGCCTCGTCCTCGATCATCTCGGGGCGGATGCCTTCGAGATGGAGGCTGTCGACGATCAGGCGTTTGATCCTGTTCGGGATCGCGGGTGCTTCCGACATATATAGAAAACCTCTGACTCGGTCAGACTATCACGGGGCCGGCAATGCTAGCTTGCACGCGGGGGTGGTGGCAACCTGACACCCCGAGTGCCTGTATCATCCCCCTCCCGCCTCAACATCCGGCGGCTCGGACGGATTCCAGGCAAGCCCCAACCGGCCCAACCCAACCCCCTGACTCCCAATGCTCCAGGACCCCATCCTCCACTCCTTCGAGACCCTGGCCCGCCGCGAGCCCCTGGCTCCGCTGGTGGTCTCGCCCGGGCGCCGCGCCACCCGGAGCGACGTGGAGGCCCTGGCCCGCGCCGCGGGGTCGGTGCTCGCCAGAATCCCCATCCCTCCCGGAGCGGTCGTGGGGCTCGCGTCGCCCAACGGGCCGGGCATCCTCGCCTCCCTGGTAGCCCTGCGCCGCGCCGGCCTGGCTGCCCTGCTCCTGGACGACGCCCAGGCGCCGGACGGCGAGGGGCTGCGGATCTCCCGGGCTCTCGGCGCCTCGGCCCTCCTCCGCTGCCGTACCGGATGGCCGCAGGGACCCGGGGACTGGACCCTCACGGAGGTCTCTTCGGAAAACCCTCTCCATCTGCCGGGGATCGCCGTGGTGAAGCTGACCTCCGGATCCACCGGCCTGCCCCGGGGCATTGCCACGCCTGTCGAGGCGCTGGTGGCCGACGATGCCGCCCTGGCCGTCACCATGGGCATCCGGGACGACGACAGGCTCCTGGCCACCATCCCCCTGTCGCACTCCTACGGCCTGTCGAGCCTGGCCATGCCGGCCCTGATGCGCGGCAACCTCCTGGTCACCCCGGACGAGGGGCACGTCTTCGCCCCCCTGGTCTCCCTGGCCCCCCTGGTCACCGCTGTCCGGACCGGTGCCACGATCTTCCCGACGGTCCCCGCCTTCCTGGACGCCCTGCTCCGGCTGGGCGATCCGCCCGTCCGTCCGGAGTCGATCCGGCTGGTCCTCACGGCCGGGGCGCCGCTCAGCCCGGACACGGCCCGCCGCTTCCGCGAGACCTTCGGCCTGCCGGTCCACGTCTTCTACGGCGCCAGCGAGTGCGGCGGGATCTGCTACGACCGGGAAGGCACGGCCGGCGAGCGGGGCACCGTGGGCACGCCGGTCGAGGGGGTGCGGATCGTCCTCGGCAATGGGGGCAATGGGGACAATGGAATGGTCAACGTCTACTCTCCGGCGGTAGCCGCGGGATATCTCCCTGAGGGAGACGAGCGGCTCGGCGGCGGCCGGTTCATCGGCGGCGACCTGGCCGACTGGCAGGACGGCGAGCTGGTCCTCCGCGGCCGGTCGGACGACCTGGTCAACATCAAGGGGAAGAAGATCAACCCGCGGGAGGTCGAGGCGGTGCTCGCCGGGCTCGACGGCGTGCGCGAGGTGGCGGTGCTTGGAGTGTCCCTCCCCGGCCGGGTGGAGTCGATCCTGCGGGCGGTGGTGGCCTGCCAGCCGGGCACCCTGACCACCGAGGAGGTGGTCGCCTGGTGCCGGCCCCGCCTGTCCCCCCACAAGGTGCCGCGCAGCGTGGTGCTGGTGGCGGAACTGCCCCGCACCTCGCGCGGCAAGCTGGACCGCAAGGAGCTGGCGGCGCTCCGGGGAGCGGAGGCGTGAGCGGCAGGCGCTCCAGATACCGCCCTACCCGTTTCCTGCTCGGCTCCGCCGCCATCCATGCCGCGGGCATCCTGGCCGCGGCCGTATCGCCGCGCCACTGGCCCGTCGTCGCGGGAACGCTCTTCGCCAACCACGTGTGCATCGCCGCGGTCAGCCTCTGGCCCCAGAGCCGGCTTCTCGGCCCCAACATGAGCCGCCTGCCCGGGACGCACCCCGAGGACACCGAGGTCGACGAGGTCGCCCTCACCTTCGACGACGGCCCGGACCCGGAGGTGACGCCCCAAGTGCTCGACCTGCTCGATCGATGCGGCGCGCGGGCAACCTTCTTCTGCATCGGCCGCCGTGTCGAGGCCCATCCGGACCTCGCGGCCGAGATCGTCCGCCGGGGACACCGGATCGAGAACCACACCTGGTCCCACCCCAACACCTTTGCCTGCTACCTGCCGGCAGCCCAGAGGCGGGAGATCCTCCGCGCCCAGGAGGCCATCGGCCAGGCGGCCGGCCGCCTCCCAGTCCTCTTCCGGGCGCCGGCCGGGTTCCGCAACATCTTCCTGGAGCGGGAGCTGCTGCGCGCCGGCCTGACCCTCGCCTCCTGGAACCGCCGGGGCTACGACGCGGTCAACAAGGACCCGGACGGCATCCTCCGCCACCTGCTGCGCGGCCTCGCGCCCGGCGACGTCCTCCTCCTCCACGACGGCCTGGCCCTGACCGGCGGAGGGAACCCTGTCGTCCTCGACGTCCTCCCCCGGCTCCTCGACGCCCTGGCGGCCCGCGGCCTGCGGGCGGTGCCGATGGAGAGATCCTGAGGGTCGGGAACGGGCGGGCTCACCCGGGATTTGACACACTACACCCGCGGGTGCCGACTCTCAACCGCTTGGTGCAGAGCCTCAACCGGGCGGTGCAGCGCTTCCGCTCTCGGGTGTAATGTGTCAAATCTCGGGCATTAACCACTCAGGAGCGACATGGCCTTCAACCGCCGTCTTCGGGAGCTGCTCTACCGGCTCCGCACCGAGGGTGACTCGCCCGGGCGCCAGGCCGGGGCGGTAGGCCTTGGGGTGCTCATCGGCTGCTCTCCCTTCTACGGCTTCCACCTGGCCCTCTGCGTGATCTTCGCCCGCCTACTGGGCCTCAACCGCGGCCTCGCCTACCTGGCCGCCCACATCAGCCTGCCCGGACTCTGGCCGCTGCTCGTCTTCGGAGAGATCCAGGTCGGCCGGTGGCTCCGCGGCGGCGGCACCCTGCCGATCCGGCCGTCGCAGCTCCGGCAGCTCGACCCCTGGCAGTTCGGCATCGACCTCCTGGTGGGAAGCGCGGTCGTCGGGGTCGCCCTCGCCGTGCCCCTGGCCCTGCTCACCTACCAGGCCGTCCGGAACCGGCGCCGGGCTCCCGAGATCCACGACCTGATCGAGGAGACAGCGCACCGCTACCTGGAAAGCGGCATGTTCGACTGGGAGTTCGCCCGCGGCAAGCTCCGCCACGACCCGGTCTACCTCCAGATCCTGCAGCACGGGCTGCTGCCTTCCGAGGGACGGCTCCTCGACCTCGGCTGCGGCCGGGGCATCCTGCTGGCCCTCCTCCTCACCGCCCGCGATCGTCTGGCCCGCGGGCTCTATCCCGAAGGCTGGGCTCCTCCGCCCGCCGCCCTGGAGCTTCACGGCATCGAGTCCAGCGCCAAGGCTGCCGCCGCCGGCCGGACAGCGCTGGGGCCGCTGGGGGCGCCGAAGGCGCCGGGGGATATCGCCACCATCACGACGGCCGACCTCCGCGACGCGGAGCTGCCGCCCGCCCGCGTAGCCCTCCTCCTCGATGTCCTTCACTACCTGCCCGCCTCCGCCCAGGAAGAGCTGGTCGGCCGGATCACCGCCGCCCTCGAGCCCGGCGGGCTGCTTCTCATCCGCGACGCCGATGCGGCTGGAGGCTGGAGGTTCACGGCCACCCGCATCCAGGAGCGGCTCTGCGCCCTCGGACGCCGCCACTGGAGGCAGCGCTTTCACTACCGGAGCGCTGACGAATGGCGACGGCTGCTGGAGTCCGCGGGCCTGTCGGTAGAGGTCCGGCCCATGGGGATGGGCACCCCGTACGCGAACGTCCTGCTCGCCGCGAGACGAACTTGACGTTGCCGTGTCAAAAAAAGACCCCCAGCGGCAACTTATATAGAGACCGTCTGGCGGTCCTGTCCAATCTGCTCGATTTTGGTTGTTATGGAAATGCCATGGAGATGAGGGAAATGCCCCTTTGCCCCAGTGCCCGGTGCGCGCCTGGCGCCAGCCTGCTTGGAGTGGTCCAGCCCAGCGGACGCGTGGCCTTCCTCCCCCCGGGGCTCGGGGTGGATGAAGAGTTCTCGCGCCTGGCCGCGCAGGAGCGCCGCTCCTCGGTGCGCTTTCGCTACAGCGCCAACTGCGCCGAGTCCGCATGCGCCCACTGGCAGGGCCGCCGTTGCGCGGCCCTGGACCAGGTCCGGGCCCATCTCGCCCCTTACGCCGAGACCACCATCGCGCAATGCTCCATCCGGCCCGAGTGCCGCTGGCACAAGCAGGCAGGGGATGCGGCCTGCGCCGTCTGCCCCCTGGTGACTACGGACCTGATGGCTCTGGACGAGATGGCAGAGAGAGAGCCGGTCTCGCTGGAGCCGGTGCTGGAGATGACCAGGTAGGACCAGGAGGCCTGTCGCCCGGCCTGGCGGGTTGGGAGCGATTCCCGCGTATCTCCTTGTGAGCTGTTTGTCAGCAACGAGCACAACGATACAGAGGAGGATCGTCATGGGTCCGCAGCGCTCTTACCTTGGCTTGATGGCGCCGCTCATGGCCTGCATGGCCTTGGCGTTCACGCCGATCACTCCGGCACTCTCTTCCGCCCCCGCCAAGAAGCCTCCGTCCAAGCCGCCGTACACGCTCTTCGAAAGCGGCCAGGTGCGCCCGCTCGCGCTGTCTCCGGACAAGCAGCGCCTGTTCGCCGTCAACACACCCGACAACCGCCTCGAGATCTTCCGCATCCTGGGGAACCGGCTCATCCGCACCGCCTCGATCCCGGTCGGCCTCGAGCCGGTCGCCGTCGCGGCCCGGACGGACCGCGAGGTCTGGGTGGTCAACCACCTCTCGGACAGCGTGAGCATCGTCGCGCTCGACGACGACGGCACGACCGGGCACGTCGAGCGCACGCTCCTCGTCGGCGACGAGCCTCGCGACATCGTCTTCGCCGGACCGCAGCGGAAACGCGCGTTCATCACCACGGCCCACCGGGGCCAGAACATCCCGTTCGATCCCCAGCTCTCGACCCCGGGCGTGGGGCGCGCGGACGTATGGGTGTTCGACGCGGACGGGCTTGGCAGCGACTTGGCGGGTACTCCGCTGACCATCATCACCCTCTTCACGGACACTCCGCGCGCCCTCGCGGTGACGCCCGACGGCACCCGCGTCTACGCCGCCGGCTTCCACACGGGCAACCGGACCACCACCGTCCCCGAGACCGCGCTCACCGACGGCTTCGGTCCGGACGGCGCCCCGGGACCCGCCACCAACGCCGAAGGCCGCCCCGCGCCCGAAGTCGGAGCCATCGTCAAGTGGAACGGCACCCACTGGGTCGACGCGCTCGGCCGCCCGCGCGACCAGTTCGTGAAATTCTCGTTGCCCGACAAGGACGTGTTCGTGCTCAACGCCATGGCCAACCCGCCGCGCCAGCTCCCGGGAGCCGGCGGCTTCTTCCAGGGCGTCGGCACCATCCTCTACACGATGGCCGTCAACCCCGTGAACGGCAAGATCTACGTCGCCAATACCGAGGCGAACAACGCCGCGCGGTTCGAAGGCCCGGGAACCTTCGCCGGGGAGAGCCTGCGCGGCCACCTGCACGAGAGCCGCATCACCGTGCTCTCGACCGGGGACGGCGTGGCGGCGAGGCATCTCAACAAGCACATCGACTACGACACCTGCTGCGCGCCGCTCCCGAACGCCGAGAACGACCGCTCCCTCGCGCTGCCCCAAGGCATGGCCGTGACCGGCGACGGCGCGACTCTCTACGTCGCGGCCCTGGGCTCCGACAAGGTGGGGGTCTTCTCCACCGCGCAGCTCGAGAACGACACCTTCGTGCCGAGCACGGCGAGCCACATCCCCGTGAGCGGCGGCGGCCCCACTGGCCTCGTCCTCGACGAGGATCGAAGCCAGCTCTACGTGATGACGCGGTTCGACAACGGGATCTCGGTCATCGACACGGCGACCCGGGCGGAGACGGCACACGTCCCGATGCACAACCCCGAGCCGCAGAGCATCGTGACCGGCCGCCGGTTCCTCTACGACACGAGACTCTCGTCCAGCCACGGCGACTCCTCCTGCGCGAGCTGCCACGCCTTCGGCGATACCGACAGCCTGGCGTGGGATCTCGGCAACCCGGACGGGGAGTCGATCGACAACCCCGGCCCCTTCATCACCAAGCTCCTCAACATCATCACGGGCCAGCCCATGGAGCCCGTCTTCCACCCGATGAAGGGCCCCATGTCCACGCAGAGCCTGCGCGGCATGGCGAGCCACGGCCCGATGCACTGGCGCGGCGATCGCACCGGCGGCAACGACAAGCCCAGCAAGCAGCCGGACAAGGGGAGCTTCGACGAGCGCGCGGCGTTCGACAAGTTCAACGAGGCATTCCCCGCCCTGCTCGGGCGCCACACAAACATCCCGCAAGCGGACATGGATGCGTTCACCGACTTCATCCTCCGCATCACCTATCCGCCGAACCCCAACCGGCGGCTCGACAACGTGCTCACCGCGGATCAGGACGCCGGGCGCCTGCTCTTCGACAAGGTCAACTGCGGCATCCCGTCGGCTCCGGAGCTCAACGGCGCCGTCCTCACGTGCACCAGTTGCCACGTGATCGACCCGAACGCCAACCCCGGCACCGCGGCGCCCGGGTTCTTCGGCACGTCCGGCCTCTCGGGCTTCGACTTCAACCCGCAGCTCCTCAAGACCCCTCACCTGCGCAACCTCTATCAGAAGGTCGGAATGTTCGGGAACCCCGCGAACCCCGGGTTCCTCGGCGGTGACAACGGCTTCAAGGGAGACCAGGTGCGAGGCTTCGGGTTCCTCCACGACGGGAGCGTCGACACGGTGTTCCGCTTCACCCATGGGCTCAGCTTCTCGGAGCAGTTCGTCGGCCCCGGCAACAACGGCATCCCGGATGGGCCACAGGGAGAGCTGCAACGGCGGCAGCTCGAGGCGTTCATCCTGGCGTTTCCCACCAACCTGGCGCCCGTGGTGGGCCAGCAGGTAACGCTTACGGCCTCGAGCTCCGCGGCGGCCGGCTCGCGCGCCGATCTCCTGCGCCAGCGCGCGGACGCGGGGGAATGCGACCTCGTCGCCAAGACCAGGATCTCCGATGACGAGGCCGGCTTCCTCTACGTGGGGTCGGGACTGTTTGCGAGAGACCGGCGCGGCCAGCCGCCCATACCCGGCGCGGCGTTGCGGTCTCTGGCCGGGGACGCCGGCCGCCCCGTGACGTACACCTGCGTGCCGCCCGGCTCCGGAGAGCGGGTCGGCGTGGACCGCGATGGAGACGGCTTCTGGGATGGCGACGAGCGCGACGCTCAGACCGATCCGGCGGATCCGGCCAGCAGGCCCTGATCCGCCTCTGCTCCCTACTCATCCGAAAATCGCCCAGCACCTCTTCAGCCGTGAACCGCTGGAGAGGTGCCGAGGCCTCGGGCG
>JANOCF010000483.1:0-1876 GCA_031412055.1 Holophagales bacterium
CCTCTGCATTCGCCTCAAGGCTGTCGAGGAGCAGCGCCGCAAGCTCTGCCCGGTCCTGCTCGTCCAATTCCAACGCCTTGCGGGCTACGTCCTGGGCTACCGATTTCATGCCCCTAGACTACCATGGGCACTCCGGGCGGCCTGAGAGTAGACTCCCGCGAAAGGTTTCCGGCTATTCGGCACTACCGAAAAAAGGAGAGACTGTGCCAGCAGACTTCCAGGCCATTTTCGATCGTTTCAAGGGCATCCTCGAAGGCTACTCGGACCGCCTCCAGGTCAAGGCCGACAAGCCGGGGGACTACACCCTGGTCGGCGGGTACGTCGAGCGCTACAAGCGGGAGATCTGGTTCGGGGCGGTGCAGATCAAGAAGAGCTACGTGAGCTATCACCTCGTCCCGATCTACATGTTCACGGACCTGCTCGACGACCTGTCTCCCTTGCTCAAGCCGCGCATGCAGGGCAAGGGCTGCTTCAACTTCAAGTCGCTCACCGACGAGCAGATTCAGGAGATTGAGACCCTGACGCGGCGGGGCTTCGAGCGCTTCCAGGCGGAGGGGATCGTCTGACCGATCTCGTGGTCCGCGGCCGCTGGGTGGTGACCCCGGACGGGGTCGCGCCTGCTTCCATCCACATCCGGGAAGGAAAGATCGCGGGCGTGGCGGCCGTGGACGAGCTGCCGGCGGGCGTGCCGGTGATCGAAGCCGGTGACGCGGTGGTCATGCCGGGAGTGGTCGACACGCACGTTCACATCAACGAGCCGGGACGCACCGACTGGGAGGGATTCGAGACCGCCACCCGCGCTGCCGCGGCCGGCGGCGTTACCACCCTGGTCGATATGCCGCTCAACAGCATTCCCGCCACCACCACCGTGGAAGGGCTGCGAGAGAAACAGGACGCCGCACGAGGCCGCTGCCGGGTGGACGTCGGCTTCTGGGGCGGAGTCGTGCCGGGCAACGTCGGCGACATCCAGCCTCTGTTGGCGGCGGGGGTCCTCGGGTTCAAGTCCTTCCTGGTCCCCTCCGGGGTGGACGAGTTCCGGCATGTCGGGGAGGCTGATCTGCGCGAAGCCTTGCCGGAGCTTGCGCGCCTGGGCGCCGTCCTGCTCGTCCATGCCGAGCTGCCGGAGCCGATCGAGGCCGCCGGCCGGGTCTGGCAGGAAGAGGGAGACTCCTACGATCGCTACTTGAGATCGCGGCCGGACGCGGCGGAGGTCCAGGCGATCGAGCTCCTCATCCGGCTCTGCCGCGAGACGGGAGCCCGGGTGCATGTCGTCCATCTCGCCTCGATGGAAGCGCTGCCGATCCTCCGGGAAGCCAGGGCGCAGGGCCTGCCGATCTCCGTAGAAACCTGCCCGCACTACCTGACCTTCGCCGCCGAGGAGATCCCGGACGGAGCCGTCGAGCACAAGTGCGCGCCGCCGGTCCGGTCCATGGAGAACCGGGAGCGTCTTTGGGAGGCTCTCGGGGACGGGTTGATCGACCTGATCGCCTCCGACCACTCCCCGAGCCCTCCGGAGCGAAAGACGGGAGGCTTCCGCGACGCCTGGGGAGGCATCGCGTCCCTCCAACTTGCGCTGCCCGCGGTCTGGACCGGAGCCTGCGAGCGCGGCATCCCTCTCCGGAACCTGGCGGGCTGGATGAGCCGGAACCCCGCGCGGCTCGCGGGTCTGGGCCGGTCCAAGGGGGCGATCCTGCCCGGCTTCGACGCCGACCTCGTGATCTGGGAGCCCGAGACGGATCTCCGGGTCGAGCCTGGGATGCTCCATCACCGCCACAAGCTCACCCCCTACGCCGGCCGGACGCTCCAGGGCGTAGTCCTCAGGACCCTCGTCCGGGGGCAGACGGTCTATCATGACGGCGACTTCCCCGGTCCGCCC
>JANOCF010000484.1:0-1600 GCA_031412055.1 Holophagales bacterium
TCTCGGCTACTACCAGCGCGCGCTGAAGCTGGAGCCCAACAACCGCGAGCTACGGGCCAACTACGGCCGTTTCGTCGAGTTTTATCAGGCTTTTCAAGGCAAAGAGGGCAAGGACAAGGAGACCGGCGGTCAGCCGGCGACAACCGGGGGCGCGGCTGCCGCGCCAGGGAGACCGGGAGAGCCGCCCGCTGCCACCACACCGCCACCTCCGCCGCTCGTTCCGGGCGGCGGGTTGGTGCCGGAAGTACCGCCTCCGACGGAGGTACAAGGGGGAGACCGGCCTCCCGTCTGACATGACAGGGGCGCCGGCTCATCGCTCGGTCCGATCTCTTGGAGGTTCGAAGATGAAGCACCAACGCTCCTGGCCCTTTGCGGCCCTCCTGACAACCTGTCTCTTCGCGGGCATCCTGCCGATGCCCGCGTCCGGCGCCTCGGTCGAGGTCCGGCTCCAGTTACCCCAGCGCGCCCGTCTCAATCTGCAGGGCAGGGATACCATCGCCGTCTCGCCCTTTCTGGTGGTCACCCAGGAAGGCGAGGGCGCCGACCGCCTGCAGGGACGCGACATCGACGTCCAGCAGGAGTTCGAGCGCTACCTGCTCAAGATCCTGCGCCGCGAGACCGAGCTCAAGATCATCGAGCCCGGCCCGGTCGACTATCCGGTCTACGACTTCTCGCAGCTCGCCAAGCAGCAGGACTTCTGGCAGGCCCTGGGCGAACGCACCCAGGCCGACCTGATCCTCGCGGGCGGCCTCGATTTCGACATCCAGGACCGCTCCGGCTACCAGATGCAGGAGTACGTGTCGCCTTTCAACGGCCGCACCTACTACCGCTCCGTGCTGGTCGAACAGACCGGCTTCGAGTACGACATCATCATGCAGGTCTACGACGGCAAGACCGGGGAGCTCCTCTACCAGGATAACTTCAAGGACTTCCAGAGCTTCGAGGGCGAGGGGACCGATCCCCTGGCCGGCATGTTCGAGAACCTGCTGTCGCTCGAAGACCGCATCCTCAACGTATTCACCCAGAAAGAAGTGGAGGCCACGCGCCTCCTGTTCACCCAATAGGGCAAGGAGCTCTCTTGACCCGTTCGACGAACCGTCTTCTCGCCGCCGGGCTCCTCGTGCTCGGCGCTCTGCTCCCGTTCCGTCCCGCCGCCGGCCAGGCCTCGCCCCAGTGGCGCGGCGAAGGCTACGGCAAGAACAAGATCCAGTACCGGGACTTCGACTGGAAGATCTACCGCTCGCCGCACTTCAACGTCCACTACTACACCGCGGTCGAGCCCTCGCTGCAGAAGGTCGTGTCGTTCGCCGAGAGCGCCTACGACCAGCTCTCCCGCGAGCTCAACTTCCAGATCAAGGACCCGGTCCCCCTGATCTACTACGGCACTCACTCGGCGTTCGAGCAGAACAACATCATCCTCAACTTCATCCCCGAGGGCGTGGGCGCGTTCGCCAGTCCGGCCCGCTTCCGGATGGTGCTGCCGATCGACCTGCCCGACTCCCAGTTGATGGAGCTGCTCCTCCACGAGCTGACGCACATCTTCCAGTACCACATGCTGTTCCAGGGAAGCATCGCCAAGGCCGTGGCCAGCGCGCCCCCG
>JANOCF010000485.1:0-11078 GCA_031412055.1 Holophagales bacterium
CCATGATGCTCGACGATCCCCAGACCACGCGGTACGCGGGCCTGGACGACTACGAGGAGTTCATCACCCGGGACGAGGACTTCTTCCTCGATGGCCCCGTCAGCCGCCGCGTAGCCGTCCTCGACTTCGATGCCGCGACCGGCGAAATCCTGCCCGGTGCCCGCTTCACCCCTCCGGGTAAGACCAGAAAGTGCGGGCGTTACGCGTTTCCCGAAGACGAGGGGATCTACAGCCGGGCGTTCCAGCAGATCAACGTCTTTGCCACCGTGCTGCGCACCATGTACCTCTTCGAGGAGCCGGACGCCCTGGGCCGGCCACTGACCTGGTCTTTCGGCGCGCCGCAGCTCTTCGTCCTCCCCCGGGCCGGCGAGTGGGCCAACGCCTTCTACGAGCGCGAGTCCCACAGCCTTCAGCTCTTCTACATCCCGCGGGGCAACGACGCGCCCGCCTTCTCCTGCCTGTCGCGCGACATCATCTCCCACGAGACCGCCCACGCGATCCTCGACGGCATCGCTCCGGACCTCTACCACGCGCTGACGCCGCAGTCGCTCGCCCTGCACGAGACCATCGCGGACCTCACCGCCCTGATGATGTCCTTTCGCAGCGACAAGCTTCGCCGGGCCGTGCTCAAGGCCACCAACGGCTCCATCGCCGACTCCTCCGCCTTCAGCACCGTGGCGCCCGAGTTCGGGCAGGCCCGCGACCCCGCGAGCGGCGCGCCCGGACTGCGCACGCTGCTCAACGAGAAGACCCTGAACAAGGAAGACAAGTCGCTGGACCCCTTCGGCCAGCCGAACCGGGTCAACCGCTACGACCCGCACTCGCTCTGCCAGGCCCTGGCCGGCGCCCTGTACACGGTCATGGTCAAGATTCATGGTGGACTGGCCACCGACTACTCGGCTTCAGGGAAGGCCCTGTTCATCGGCGGCGAGCGCTTCAAGCGGATGATCCTGCGCGCCCTGGACTACCTTCCCCCGGGCGAGGTCTCTTTCGCCGACTTCGGCCGCGCCATCCTCGCCGCGGACCAGGCCGCCCATCCCAAGGACGGCCAGGAACGGGACTGGATCTGCGAAGAGTTCGTCCGCCGCGCCCTGGTTCCGGACAAGGCGGCCCTGGAGGTCGAGACCAACGTCCGCTTCAAGCCGCTGGAGAAGATCGACCTCCAGACCCTCGCCAGCAGCGAGTGGGCGGCCTACGAGTTCGCGGCCCGCCAGCGCAAGTTCCTTCGCATCCCCAAGGGCGTGCCCTTCCGCGTCCGCGCCCGGCTGGACACGACCAAGTTCTACTACCGGACCAAGGGCGGCGAGCCGGAGCCCATCCGCGAGCTGATCTACAAGGTCTCCTGGGACCACAAGGAGCCCAACGGCCCCGGCATCCCGTTTCCGGGCGACCGCCAGGTCACGGTGGGCACCACACTGGCGATCGACTGGGAGAGCCGCGTGGTTCGCGCCCGGCTCACCTCCGAGCTGGGCGGCGAGCAGCAGGCGGATCGCGACGAGCTGCTCCGGCGGCTCGTCGATGCGAAGGTGATCCGCCCCGGGGAGGACAGCAGCCTCGGCGCGCGGCCGGCCCTCCGGGCCGAGTCGCTGGACGGTCTCATGCGCGTCCGCGGCACCGCCCGCATGCTGCACATCACCCACGCGGGCGTATCGGCGGAGCCTCCACCGGTGCCCGTGCCGTCCCCGCCCCCGATTCCGCCGCCCGGCGTCGACGCCGGAGCGTTTTATGATCTGATTGAGCAGCGATGCCGCAGATAGCCGCCGATAGTCTGAGGCGGTAGGAGAAAGGAACGATTCATGCCCGAAGAGCAGCTCCCCCGCGTCTGCCTTGACGTGATCCTCCCCCCCGAGCTCCAGGTGGAGGCCGCGGAAAGAGCCATCGAAGAGAACCCCTCCAACCTGCCGGTCTTCCGTAACCGGCCCGGGATGGGGGTTGCGTCCTCGCCGCTGCACCTGGCCCTGGTCACCGGCAAGAAGTGGAAGAACGGGCGGACCCTCCACGTCCGCTTCCTCGAGGGCAAGCCCGAGATCCAGGCCCAGGTGAAGAAGTACGCCCTCCAGTGGTGCGAGCACGCCAACCTCAAGCTGGAGTTCGACAACAGCCCGGACGCCGAGATCCGCATCGCCTTCCAGCGCAACGGCTCGTGGTCCTACATCGGCACCGACGCCCTGGTCATCGCCAAGGACCAGCCCACCATGAACTACGGCTGGTTCGACTCGGGCACCACCGAGTCCGAGTACTCCCGTACGGTGATCCACGAATTCGGCCACGCCCTGGGGTGCATCCACGAGCACCAGCACCCCGACGCCGGCATCCCCTGGGACAAGGAGGCCGTCTACCGCTACTACCAGGGGCCGCCGAACAGCTGGAGCCGGTCCATGGTCGACACCAACCTCTTCCAGCGCTACGGTGCCAGCCAGACGCAGTTCTCCACGTTCGACCAGAAGTCGATCATGCTCTACCCGGTCGACAACTCCCTGACGATCGGCGACTACGAGGTGGGTTGGAACCAGAAGCTCTCCGACACCGACAGGGAGTTCATCGGCGTCTGCTACCCCTTCGACAAGCCGGAAGCCGTAAAGGGCGACGAGATCGCCGTGGGAGCCACGGTCTCCGCTTCCATCGGCAAGCACGGGGAGGAGGACCTCTACCGCCTGCAGATCGCCGAGGCCGGCAAGGTCACTATCGAGACCCAGGGCCGGACCGACGTGGTGATGTCGCTCCTCGGGCCGGGCAGCCAGACCAAGCTCGTGGCCGAGGACGACGACGGCGGCGAGGGCCGCAACGCCAGGATCACTGCCAGTCTGAAGAAGGGGGAGTACTGGGTGCGGGTCCGGCACTACAAGCCGTCCGGCACGGGTCAGTACAAGCTCTCCGTCCAGAAAGCTTGAGGATCAGGGGCGCGGTACCGATACCACCGATACCAATACCGCGCCCCTTCTTTCAACAGACCCTTACGGACAGGTCCCGAAGGCCTTCGTGTCCTGCAGCGGCAGGTACGCCGTGCGCTGGGGATTGGTGTAGCGCTTCTGGATACCGGTCTCCGTGTCGGTCACGATGAGCAGCACCTGTACGTTCGTGAGGCCGCCGGCGAAGACCCAGTAGTGATCGTTCAGGGCGCAGGCATTCAGCACCTTGACGATCAGCTCGATGTTGGTCGAGCTGAAGAACCAGAGATAGCCGGAGTCGTCGGTCAGCTTCACAGCCTGCGCCTGGCCGGACTGGCCGGTCGGAGCCTGGAAGGCCGCCTCGATCCGGAACCGCCCGTTGTTCAGGCACATGGCCGTGGCGCTCGGCACGCAGGTCGCCGTGGCGGGCTGCGTGGTGGCCGTGGCCTCGTTGGAGTAGGTCGAATTGCCCTCGGCGTTGCGCGCCCGCACGCGGAAGGTGTAGGTGGTCGAGGGCTGGAGGCCGACCACCTGCACGGCCGTGGTGTTGGCCGGCAAGGCTGTTCCGGAGTCCGTGAAGGCAGTGGCGGAATTCCTGGCCTCGACCCGGTACTCCGTTTCGCCCGTGGCGTTGTCCACCCAGGTCAGGCGGATCTGATTGGGGGATATGGCCACGGCCTGGAGGCTGGTGGGGCCGGCGGGAACGGCCTCGGCGGTGATGCTCCGCGGTCCCTCGGAAGCCACGCCAAGGGGAATCACGATGAACTTCTCCAGGGCGGCCTCTTGTGCGACTGCGGCGGTTGTGAGGGTGAACGCGAGCAGGGCAGCTATTACAAAAGTCTTCTTATCACGCATCGGTAAGTACCTCCTGTCCCGATGTTCAGCAAGGACCGTGCCCCTATTCATAACGCAGGGCTTCGATGGGATCGAGGGCCGCGGCGCGGGTCGCCGGATAGATACCGGAGGCCAGCCCCACGGTCATCGCGACCCCCGTGGCCAGGAGGATCGCGCCGCCCGTGACCACGGTCTCCCAGCCGGCGTAGAGGGCCACCCCGCGGGCGATCGCCAGACCCACGGCCACGCCGGCCAGGCCGCCGATCAGGCTGATGGCGAACGCCTCGACCACGAACTGAAAACGGATGTCGGACTGCCGGGCGCCCACGGCCCGCCGCACGCCGATCTCCCGGGTGCGCTCCAGGACCGTGGCGAGCATGATGTTCATGATGCCGATCCCGCCGACCAGGAGCGAGATGCCCGCGATGCAGCCCATGACCACGTTGAACAGGCGCTGGGTGCGCCGGCTCTGCTCCAGCAGGGCTTCCGGTACCACCAGCTCGTAGTCATCCGCGCCGGCGTGAAGACGATCGAGGAGGCCGCTCACCACGGCCGCGGTCTCCTCCCCCCGCACCCCCTCCTTCATCCGGATCACGATCTCGTCCAGCGGCGAGTCGAGGTGCGGGCGCTCGAACTTGCGGTCGACGGTGGTCACGGGCAGGTAGATCTCGCTCTCGACCGAGCCCACCTTCACCCCTTGAAAGCTCTTGCCGGCCTCTGCCGGCGCAAGCGGCGCCAGCACGCCCACGACTTCCAGCCAGACGTCGTCGACCTTGATGAGCTGTCCCAGCGCCGGCCCGTAGCCGAAGAGGTCGCGGCGCACGCCCGGGCCGATCACGCACACCTGGGCGTGGCTCCGTCCATCCAGGGGATCGAGGAAGCGTCCCTCCTGGAGCCGCAGGCTGGCCAGCTCGGCGTGCCGGTCGGTGACGCCGTAGACCGAGGCCTCGGTCTTGCCCGCGGCGGAGAGCACCTTGTAGGGCTCGATGCGGATGCGGGGAGCCACCGCCTCGACCCCGGGCACGGCATCGGCGATGGCCGCGGCGTCCCGGAAGGAGACGCCCAGCGACTTCTGCCGGATCTCCTCCAGCTCCTCGTCCTGGATCTCCCGGGCGCGCACAAGGACGTTCCTCACGCCCAGGCGCTCGATCATGCCCAGGGCCTGCCGCTCCGCGCCCTCGCCGATGGACAGCATGGCGATCACGGCGCCCACGCCGAAGATCATGCCGAGCATGGTCAGGGACGAGCGCAGCTTGTGCGCGGCCAGGCTCTCCAGGGCGGAGCGGAAGGAGTCGCGAGGAATCATGGCGCTGGCGTCCCTGGAGATGCTCCCGGAGGTGTCTCAGAGGACTCCTGCTTGCGGTTGGGATCGGACAGAGCCACGGCGTCACCGGGCTTGAGGCCCGACTCCACCACTACCCGGCCGGCGCTCCCGGGTCCCAGGGTCACCTCGACGGGCTCCAGATCCCCTCCGGCTTCTTGACGCTCCCGCCGATACACGATCATCTTCCCCTCGCGCTCGAAGACGGCCTGCCGGGGCACGGTCAGCGCTCGCGTGCGCTCGTCGAGGTTGAGCGTGGCGCGCACCCGCTGGCCCGGCTTCATAATGCGGGGATCGGTCCGGTCCAGGGTGAGGACGATGCCGAAGTACTGCACGGGCGAGCCCCGGAAGCGCGGTCTGGCGAGCGCCTCCACCCGGGCGATGCGGGCCGCGTGCTCGGCGCCGGGCCGGGCCTCTAGCACGACCGCGGCCGGGCGGCCCGGGGCGAGCCCTCCCGCGTCCGCCTCCAGGACGAACACCTCGGCCTCCATGGACGAGAGGTCCGGGATCTCGGCCAGAACCTGGTTGTTCCAGACCTGGTCGCCCACCCGCGCCGTCTCGCCCCGCCAGCCGCGCTTGAGGACGAGGACGCCGTCGTGCGGAGCGGTGACCGAGAGGGCGGAGAGCGCCTGACGGGCGCGCCGGATCTGGGCCTCGGCCTGGCGCATCCGGATGCCCAGGATCTCGAGCCCGGCCTTGCCTAGAGACTCGCGCCGGCCCCGCGACCCGCGGGCATGCTCCTCTTTCTTGATGGCGAGCTCCTGGTCGATCTCGGACCCGATGATCTCGCTCCGGGAGAAGACCATCTCGTCCTTCTTCTGGAACTGGCGAGCGTTCTTCAGCTCCTCCCGGGCCAGGCCCAGGTCCTGCTCCAGCTTGCGGATCTGGGCCAGGTCCTCGGCCCGCTGCTTCCGCGCTTCCAGGCGGGCGCTGGCCAGCTCGTCCGCCGCCTCCGCGAGCTGCTTCTCCACCTCGGCGGGATCGAAGCGGATCACCACGTCGCCCACCCGGACACGGCTGCCGTCCTCCGCGAGCCAGCCGATGCGAAAGGGGCCGGGAACGCCGGCGGGCACGCTGACCTGGGTGGCGCGGACCGCCCGCAGCTCCCCTTCCGCCTGCACGCGCCGGACAAAGGGACGGGGCTCGATCCGCTCCACGGGCACCCCGGCTCTCCCTCCGGACAGAGGGAGGTAGGCGCCGAGAGCGATGGCGGCGATTGCGGCCAAGACCGTGACGGCGGCAAGGCCTAGCGCCACGACCATCCCCCGCTTCATCGTCCCTCCTGGGCTTCGGGGTCGCGGAGCGCGAGCCGGTCCCCTTCCTGAAGGCCTGACAGGACTTCCACAAACCGGCCGTTGCGCCGCCCGAGCCGCGGCCGTACCTCTTCTTCTTCTTTTCGATACACCACCGGGCCGTCCGCTCGCCTGAACACAGCCTCGGCCGGGACCACCAGGGCGCGGGGCACGCGCTCCACCTCGACGGTTCCGACGAAGCGCATGCCCGGGCTCATGCGCTGGGGATCGGTGCGGTCGAGGCCGATGGAGATCTCCACCACCTTGAGAGGGTTTCCCCGGGACTTTCTCTGGACCGAGTCGCGGATGGTCTCCACGCGGCCGGCGAAGAGGGTATCGGGGTGGGCGTCGAGCTTCAGGGTGACGCGCTGGCCCGGGGCGACGCGGCCGGCGTCCGCCTCGTCGATCTGTCCGTCGGCGCGCATCCGGCGCAGGTCGGGAATCTCGATCACCCGCTCCCCGCGCCAGCAGGAGTCGCCCACCTTCTTCTTCTCCCCGCGGTCGCTGACGTAGACAACGGTGCCCTCGCGGGGTGCGGTAACGATCATCTTGCGGATGGCGGTCTCCGTCTCCCGCACCCGGGCGGCGGCGATGTCGCGCTTCTTGCGCAGGGCTTCAAGCTCGGCGCGGCCCTGCTGCTCGAAGAAGCGCAGGCGCTCCTGACGGAAGGTGATCTCACGCCGGGCGAGGTTGAGGTCGGTGCGCTTCTCGCGCAGCTCGTTGGCGGCCACCAGCTCGGGCGGGATCCCGGCCTGGAGGGAAGCGCGCCGCAGCCGCGCCTCGGCGTCGGCCAGCAGCATCTCCTCCTCGCCGCGGCGGATCTCCAGGTCCGTGGCCCTCTTTTCGAGCTCCTTCTCCGAGGAGTCCCGGGCGGCGGCTCTCTCCTGGAGCTTGCTCTCCAGCTCCGAGGAGTCGAAGCCGAGCACGGGCTCGCCTGGCTGCACGGTCTTCCCCTCCGGGGCGAGGAAGGCGATCTTGTAGTCCCAGATGTCGGGGAGCTGGGGCGGTCCGACGAGCGTCGACTGTACGGCCTGAAGGGTGCCCGTGACCTCGGCGCCCACCACCAGGTCCTCGCGCCGCACCTCGGCCCACTCCGATTCCTGGAACTCGGTGCCTCCTTGACCGGCGAACGCCCACAAGCCCGCCAGGGTGAGAACGAGGAGAACACCAGCCAGGGCCAGGCGGTTCATGGAGAGCCCGTCCTCACCCGAGCCCCCTCCTCCAACCCCGCCTCAACCACACACTCGACCGCGCCGCAGGGTCCCAGGCGCACCTCTTTGGCGGCTCCGTCCGCGAGCCGGACCCGCGCGGGCTCCCGGGAGAGATCGAGGGCGGCCCGCGTCACGACGAGCCCCTGGATCTCTGGACCCAGGACCTCCACCCGCACCGACATGCCCGGCCGCATGCGGGGATCGACCCGGCCGAGGCTCAGCCGCACCGGGAAGTAGCGCCGCAGGGAGTTGTTGGACTCCTCCCGCGCCACCGGCGCGATCTCGCCCACGCGGCAGGGGAAGCGCTCGGCAGGATACGCGTCCAGGGTGCAGACCGCCTCCAGGCCGGGCGCGATGCGGCCGTCGTCCACGTCCGAGAGGCGGGCCTCGACCACCATGGACCCCAGATCCGGCAGGATGGCCACGGTCATGCCGCTCCAGACGTCGTCCCCCTCCTGGAGCTTGCGCCCCTCCCAGGGGTGGGTTCCGGCCAGGACCATGCCGTCCCGGGGAGCCCGCAGACTAAGGGAGGAGATGGCCTCCTCCGCCTCGCGGATCTCGCGGCGCGACCTCTCCAGCTCGATGCGCTTCACCTCCAGCTCGGCCGCGCTCGCCTCGCGGTGGGCTTCCAGGTCGGCCCTGGCCTTCGCGAGCTCGGCCTCGGCCCTGCGCACATCGAGCTGCTTCTCCTGGATCTCCCGCGCCGCGATGATGTCCGGGGGCAGGTTGGCCAGGAGACGGGCCTTGGCGACCTCGGTCTCGTGCTTCTCCACCAGGTACACCTTCTCGGCCGCGTTGGACCGGGCCTCGGCCTCCTGGCACGCCAGTTCGTCGGCGGTCTCGGAGGCCTGAAGGCGCTTCTCCTCCAGCTCGGCGGTGAAGGAAGAGTTATCGAACTCGACCAGCGGCTGGCCGGCCCGGACGGGAGTTCCGTCGCGCTCCATCCAGCGGATCTGGAGCTGGGACGTCCGGGTGCGGGGAACCTTGAGCTCCAGGGCGCGGGAGGCCGCCAGCTCGCCGGTCAGGAGCATGCGCGGACGCAACCCACCGAGGCGGACAGTAGATACCGCTACAGGTTGAGAAGTGTCTTCAGCGCGGGCGCGACCGTCCGCGCACCCTTGCCCAAGGGCAGCGAGGGTGCAGAGGAGGAGCCGGGCGGAGAGACGGAGACGAGCCATTCTTCAGTGAAATCTACGAAACTGCCATGGCTTTCGTCTATGCCTCTCCGCCCGGGAGACTCCCGGGGAGACCTACCGGGCAGCCGGAGTCTCGGAGAAATCGACCTTCGGAGCCGTCTCCGCCCCCGGCTGGGACCGGAAATAGGGCCTGGGCGCGAAGCCCATCATGCTCGCGAACAGGACCGTCGGGAAACGCTTGAGCCGGGTGTTGTAACCCTGGGCCACCTCATTGAAGCGGCGGCGTTCCGTGGCGATGCGGTTCTCTGTGCCCTCGAGCTGCACCATCAGGTCCTGGAAACCCTGGACTGCGCGCAGCTCGGGGTAACGCTCCACCACCACCAGCAGGCGGGACAGCGCGGACGACAGGTTGTCCTGCGCCTCCTGGAACTGGGCGAACTGCTGGGGATCGTTGAGGATCTCGCTGGTGGCCTGGGCGCTCACCTGCCCGACGCGCGACCGCGCCTCCACCACGTCGGTGAGCGTGCCGCGCTCGAAGTTGGCCGCCCCGCGCACCGACGCCACCAGGTTCGGGACCAGGTCGGCCCGGCGCTGGTACACGTTCTCCACCTGGGCCCACTGGGCCTCCACCGCCTGCTCCGCGCCAACAAGGCCGTTGTAGGTCCCCATGGCAAACAGGCCCAGGAGCACCGCCACGCCGATTGCAACCAGACAGCCTATCTTCATCATCTCTCCACCCTCCTTCGCTGGCCGGGGTTCCGGCCGCAGACATCGCAGACATCATAACCTCCCGCCGGTTTCCGTACTTCCGTACTCCCGGCCGGGTGCTGTACAGTCACCCGCCATGAGGCAATATCTGGACCTGCTCCGCCACATCCTGGAGCAGGGGGTTGAGAAAGGGGACCGCACCGGCACGGGCACCCTCAGCGTGTTCGGCTACCAGATGCGCTTCGACCTCAAGCAGGGGTTCCCTCTCCTCACCACCAAGAAGCTCCACCTGCGCTCGATCGTCCACGAGCTGCTCTGGTTCCTCACCGGCGACACCAACGTCGGCTACCTGCACGAGCACGGAGTCACCATCTGGGACGAATGGGCGGACGAGCACGGCGATCTCGGACCCATCTACGGCCGGCAGTGGCGCTCCTGGCCCACCCCGGACGGCGGCAATATCGATCAGATCGCCAACGTGGTGGATCAGATCCGGCGCAACCCCGACTCCCGGCGCCACATCGTGAGCGCCTGGAACGTGGCCGACCTCGACAGGATGAAACTCTCCCCCTGCCATGCCCTGTTCCAGTTCTGGGTGGGCAACGGGCGCCTCTCCTGCCAGCTCTACCAGCGCAGCGCCGACGTCTTCCTGGGAGTGCCGTTCAACATCGCCTCCTATGCCCTGCTCACTCTGATGGTGGCGCGGGTCTGCGATCTGGAGCCTGGCGAATTCGTCCACACGCTCGGGGACGCCCACCTCTACCTCAACCACCTGGAGCAGGCCCGCCTTCAGCTCACCCGGGATCCCCGGGCGCTGCCGGTCATGGAGCTGAGCCCCGGGGTGAAATCGCTTTTCGACTACAAGTTCGAGGACTTCCGCCTGGCCGGGTACGATCCCCACCCCGGGATCAAGGCTCCCATCTCGGTATGAAGGTTTCCCTGATAGCAGCCATGGCGTCGAACCGGGTCATCGGGCGCGACAACCGGCTCCCCTGGCACCTGCCCACCGATCTCAAGCGGTTCAAGCGGCTCACCATGGGCCACACCCTGATCATGGGAAGAAAGACCTTCGAGTCCGTCGGCCGGCCCCTGCCCGGGAGGTCCACCATCGTCGTCACCCGCCAGCAGGGCTATGCACCCCGCTTTGCACCGGATACCGTCCAGGTCGTGCATTCCATCGAAGAGGCGCTTCGGACCTCCCAGGGGGACGAGGTCTTCGTCGCGGGCGGCGGCGACATCTTTCAACAGACCCTGCCGGTCGCCGACCGGCTTTACCTCACGATCATCGAGGAAGCCTTTCCCGGAGATGCCTATTTTCCCGAGTACGACGAATCGCAGTGGCGGCTGGTGGACCGAGAGGACCACGGGCCGACGGATGACGCCCCCTTCTCCTGGTCCTTCCAGACCTTTGACCGGCAACCGTAGACCGCTCCGCGGCCTCTGCCTCGCGCTGCTTCTCGCCACTTCGTGCGGCGCGGGCGAGGGCCGGATCGCTGCCGTCGATGCCGGCACCGCCATCGAAAAGGCGTGGATCTATCTCATCGCCACGGAGGACGGCGGGGTCGAGGGCACGCGGGTGAGCTGCGGCGACAGCGCCGTGCCGGTCGAGGTCTCGCTGGCGCGCTCCAGGCCGGCGCTGGAAGGGTCGATCGAGGCTCTGCTCGCCATGGACGAGGACCACGACAGCC
>JANOCF010000486.1:0-3923 GCA_031412055.1 Holophagales bacterium
CGGTCGCCGCCCTTGTCGGGGCCGAGATAGGTCGACTTCTCGAAGTAGACGGGGTCGACCTGGTCGAGGGGCACGAACTCGGCGATCTCGATCGCGTTCGTCGGTTCCGGATTCAGGGCTTTCAGCTCCTCATCCGTGAACAGGACATATTGCCCCTTGGCGTATTCGTAACCTTTTACCATCTCGTCGCGACCGACGACCTGGTTGTCGGTCGGGCAGATGTATTGTTGCTTCAACCGGGTACCGCATTTGTCGTGCAGCATGTTCAGCTGAATTCCGGAGGAGCTTTCACCGGTCGAATACAGCTTCACTGGAACCGTGACGAGGCCAAATGAGATGGTGCCGGATGCGTAGGATCGGGCGGTCATTGCCATAATGTACCATCAACTTGCAATGGCCGTGCACACCTCGGAAAAATTCGATCCAATAAGGATTTCCAAGGAGATTCGCAAGGATCTTCAACGCCGCAAGGCACCACCCGCGGTGTCGGTTTCTGATGTCGAAGTCATGAAACCCGAGACCAGCCAGCAGCCTTTCACGAAAAAGGATTGGTTTTTCGAGCTCAAGTACGACGGCTTCCGGGTGCTCGCGGAAAAATCGTCGGACGGAATTCGTCTCGTCTACCGCAGCGGGCGCGATGCAACGAAGATCTTTCCAGAGATCACGGGCGCGCTGGGCGGCCTTCCTTTTCGATCACTTTTATTGGATGGGGAGGCCGTAATCCTCGACGAGTCGGGCCGGCCTGACTTCCAGCTTTTGCAAAGACACGCCCAGCGCAGAGCCGGCGAGAGCCCGGCGGTGCTGTTCGTCTTCGATCTTCTGGCGTTCGAAGGTTTCGATCTTCGGCCTCTTCCTCTGTCGGTGCGCAAGTCGATTCTGCGCAAAATCATCCCGGCTTCAGGGTTGATCCGTTATGTGGAAGAGGTTCAGGAGCGCGGCGAGGACTTTTATGCCGCGGTGTCGCAGATGGGTCTCGAAGGGATCGTCGCCAAGCGGGCGGACTCTCCCTATCGCGGCGGCTACTCGTCGCACTGGCTGAAAATCCGGGTCGACCGCACGTGCGACTTCGCGGTCGTCGGGTACGAGGCCGGGCCGGGAGGGTTCCGGCGGCTCCACCTCGCGATGTGCGAGGGCTCGCGTCTCACCTATGCCGGCACCGTGGGCAGCGGTTTCGATCAGCAGGAGATGAAGACGATCCGCGCCCGCCTGGATCCGGCGCGGCGGCCCGAGCCTCCGGTCGAGGGCGCTCCCAGGGAGCGCGGCAACGTGTGGGTGGAGCCGGAACTGGTATGCGAGATCCGCTACAAGGAGTGGACCCGGGGCGGACACCTGCGGCAGCCCGTGTTCCTGCGGCTGCGCGAGGACAAGTCGGTCGCCGAGTGCCGCCGTCCATCAGACGCTCCCCAGCACGAGGCTCCGGTGGAGGAGGCTCCGGCGCCTGAGCCCGGAACGCGCCTCACCAATCTCGGCAAGATCTTCTGGCCGGACGAGGGCTACACCAAAGGCGATCTCATCGAGTACTACCGGACCGTGGCGCCGTGGATGCTGGCCTACCTGCGCGACCGGCCGCTGGTGATCGACCGGTACCCCAACGGGATCACCGGAAAATCGTTCTTTCAGAAAAGCGCCGGGGGGGATGCCGAGTACTTTGTCTGCAACGACGAGGAGTCGCTGCTCTATCTGGCGAACCTTGGAGCGATCCCGTTTCATATCGGGTCGAGCCGGGCAGGAGACATCGAGCGGCCGGACTGGTGCATCCTGGATCTCGATCCCAAGAGCGCACCGTTTCATGACGTGGTGCGGATCGCGCTCGCCATCTCCGATCTGTGCGACGAGATCGAGCTCCAGTCGTTCATCAAGACCAGCGGCGGCAGCGGTCTCCACATCCTGATCCCGATGGGCGGGCAGTGCGATCACGACCAGGTCCGGCAGCTCGCAGAGCTGCTCGCCCGGGTGATCGTCGACCGTCTGCCGGCCATCGCCACCACGGCCCGGCCGATTCCGGCGCGCAAGGGGCGGGTGTACGTGGATGCCCTGCAGAACGGCCGCGGCAAGCTGCTCGCCGCGCCCTACAGCGTCCGGCCGCACCCGGGCGCGCCGGTATCGACGCCGCTGCGCTGGAGCGAGGTGAGCTCCCGGCTCGATGTCCGGGCGATGAACATGCGGACAGTCCCCCGGCGTCTGGCTACGCTGGGAGAAGACCCGCTCCTGCCCATCTTCGAGCTGCGCCCCGATCTCATGACCGCGCTGGGCAGGCTGGCCGAGCTCCTCTGAAAAAGAAAAGGCCCCCTCCGAAGAGGGGGCCACATCAGGCGATATCGATGAGATGGAAACCGTTTACGGCGTGCAGGCCGTGACGGTCACATCGTCCAGGAACCAGCCGTCACCCACCACCGAGCAGTCGCTGATCGAGGTGAAGCCGATCCGGATTGCGCGTCCGGCGCAGCCGGTCGTCGTGCCCGACAGGATGTCGCAGGCCGCGTCGAGGTTGACGGTGGTGTTGGTGAAGGTGCTCGCGGTGCCCGTGAAGATTGCGGCGCCGGTGGCGTCTGGGGAAGGCGAGCAGGAGGCTGCGACCGTGCCATTGTAGGTCGTGCCCGACACGATCGCCGAGCCCGGGACGTACTCGTAGTTGGCGCCGTCAATCGACATGGTCAGGGCGCCGCCGTCGTAGCCGGTCTCGAAGGCGCGCCGGTGCCAGAAGGACAGCCGCGTCGTGTTGGAGCCGGCCGGAACCGTGATGCCGGCCGTGCCGTTCGGCTGGGCGTAGTTGAAGTTTGCGTTGGTGTAGTCGGCGGTGCAGGTCGTTCCGCCGAAGCGGAAGACCTTCGTGCCGGTCCTGGCGGTGCAGGTCTGGATGCCGCGCCAGCTCGTGGTGCCGCCGGTGCCGCCGAAGGAACCCGTCGACCAGCCGGCCAGGCCGGTGCCGGTCTCGAAGCCGTCGGTGTAGAGGGTGGTCGTGGTGCAGCCGGTGCAGGCCGAGGTGGTGGCCGAAGCCTGGGTGGAGTTGCCCGACTCGCAGGTGGGGCTGTTGGCCGCGCGGACCACGTAGAAGTAGCCCGTGTTGCAGGTCAGGCCGGCGTCGGAGAAGGTCGTGCCGACCGCCGTGCCCACCTGGGTGTACGGGCCGCCCGAGGTGGAGGAGCGCAGGATGTGGTACTCGGTGGCGCCGGCGACGGCCGACCACGCGAGGTTGATCTGGGTCTGGCTGGCCGCCGTGGCCGTCAGCCCGGTCGGGGCCGAGGCGGGAGGCGTGCAGCCGCCGCCGCCGCCCGAGGGCGTCACGGACAGGCAGGTCGAGGGCGCGGAGGCGCAGGCCTCGTTGCCGCTCGGCTGGGCGGTCACCTGGTAGGAGTAGAGGAAGCCGTTGGAGATGGCGTTGTCCAGCAGGGAGGCGCCGGCAACGTCGTTGGCG
Organism: Holophagales bacterium; assembly: GCA_031412055.1. GTDB lineage: Bacteria > Acidobacteriota > Thermoanaerobaculia > Multivoradales > UBA5704 > DATMER01. Next base: position 3,416 of record JANOCF010000486.1, read on the forward strand.
ATCTTGGTGAAGCCGGCGTTGCAGCCGCGCTCGCTGCGGTAGACGTCATAGACGCCGGTGGAGCCGGACCAGGCGACGGTGGCCTGGTTGGCACCCGGGGTCAGGGTGAGGGTCGGCACCGCGGGCGGGGTGCAGCCGCGGAAGTTGACGTTGGCGCCGGCATCGGTGGTGCAGGCGATGCCGTGCCGGTTGAAGGCCGCGTACATGTTGGCCGAGTGCGGCGTGCCGTTGGCCAGGTTGCCGTCATCGTCATCCACGGCGCGCATGGTCTTCCACAGCGAGCCGGTGTTGCAGCCGTTCGAGGTCCACGTGCCGGTCGCGGTGCAGGCGAAGGCCGCGGTGGCAGTGGCGCGGGAGAGGTACCAGAGCCGGTCCACCGTGGCCCAGGCCGCGCCGGAGCCCGGGCTGGGCAGGTCGCGGTTGGCCAGGTCCCACAGCGCCTCGGAGGAGATGTAGGACTCGCAGTGACCCTCGCGGCCGCACGGACCACGATAGGTCGCGCTCGCGG
>JANOCF010000487.1:0-2869 GCA_031412055.1 Holophagales bacterium
CGGACAGCCGGATGATGGCGCCGAGGCGAACATCCTCGCGTTCGATTTCCAGCAGCAGCCGTGCGCGGGCTCCGACGCCTTGGCAGCGCTCCATCACGCGATCCGGCCGTGCGCTGAGTTCTCCGGGCTCGCACAGGACGCCATCTCCCTGTGGAATCACGAGCTCCAGCTCAACATGGTACCGGTACAGGTCTCGTTCATCCAGTGGAACAACGTTCGCTTCAACCGCGCGTCGCTGCGCATGAACGCGCAGGTCAATCTCGCGGAGCAGCAGCGCGCCGCGAACGTGAACGCGACGGCACTGGAGGCCGAGCCCAACACGGCCGATCTGGACGCCGAGTACAACGCGTTGCTCGACGAATACAAGCTTAAGGTCACCGCGGCCCGTGCAGACATGGCCCGCATCCAGCAAGCACAGGCCACCATCGCCGCGCTGGAGCTCCAAATCGCTCCGCTCACCTTGCAGGTGGAGCCATTGCAAGCCGAGCTCGACAGCATCGATGCCGACCTGGACGAGATTGGCCAGGTCCGATGCTACGTCCAGCTTAGGGATGCCCAGCCGCAGGAGCGACAACCGATGCTCAACCAGCTCTCCGCCGATCAGAGGGCTCTGCTCGAACGGATGTACCAGATGCAGCCCGAGCTGCGCGACCAGCGGATCGAGCGTGCCCGTGGCATGCTGGAGCAGGAAATGGCCGCGAGGGCACGGCGAGCCGAGCTCGCGCAGGCGCTCGCCCCGCTGGATGCGCAGCGAGATCCGCTGCTGGCGCAGCGCGGGGAGGCCAGCGAGAGCATCGAGGTCCACACCGACGCGCTCGACTACATCGCAATCGATCTGGGTCGCGTAATCGGCGCGTACCAGCGTCGCGGCGCGAGCGCGCAGAACAGGCTGGCTCGCTGCACCGCGCTGGAGCGCGCGATCGCCAACCTTCGCGAGCACCTGGAAGACCCGACGGTCGGGCTGATCAACATCGCCGTGCCGCCGGTCAGGACCTTCAACGTGAACGACCATTTGCAGCACGGCCGTTTCTGGCCACCTGCGATCAGCGGGGCATGACCATGGGCGACGAGTGGATCACCTTGAAGCAGGGGGAGTCCGTGGAGAGCATCGCCTACGCGCGGGGGCACATCGTCGCGACGATCTGGGAGCACCCCAGCAATGCGGCCGTCAAGGACCTCCGCAAGGACCCACACACGATGCATCCTGGAGACAGGCTCTTCGTCCCCGCGATCCGGCCGAAGACCGAAAAGTGCGCCACCGGCCAGGTCCACCGCTTCCGCCGCAAAGAGGTCCCGTCGAAGCTTGTCATCGTCCTCTCCGCCGACAAAAAGCTCGCGAACCTGCCCTTCGAGCTCACCGCGAGCGGCCGCCTCGTGCGAGGGATCACCGACGAGGAGGGCAAGCTCTCCGTTGACGTGATGCCGGACGCCGGTGACGGACGGCTCGTGATCGACCCGGCCGGGAAAAACCTCGTCCTGCAGATCAACATGCGCCACCTCGACCCGATCACGGAGACGACCGGCATCCAGGGCCGCCTCCGGAACCTCGGCTTCTACGACGGTCCGATCGACGGCCTCTACACGCAGCAGGTCGCGTTCGCGATCCAAGGATTCCAGGGGGCGCAGGGCATGGATCCCACCGGCGTGCTCGACGACACCACGCGCGACGCCCTTCAACTTGCCCACGGCTGCTGATGGGGCCGTGCCGACCCGCTACCTGACTTTCTCGGTTCACCTCTCTCGTCATCGGCCTTTTGCTACCTCGCCGGAACGGTGCTTCTCTGGCCGCGCCTCAGACCCGGGCGGACGCCGGCGCAGAGCGGCCAGACTGGCCACCGCTTAGCCTCTATCGGCGCATATTTAGCCTAGCGACGTTGACAGCTAGGTTAATTCGAGTAGAATCTAGCCCAAAAGGCAGCATGCCGATCTAAGGAGAGAACCCATGCACCCAACGGAGCCGAGCCGAGCCGAGGCGCTCGCCGCCATGACCCCGGAGAAGCTGGAGGAGATGGCGCGGCCGGCGCCTCGCGCCTCGCATCGGGGGCTGCGCGACTTTCTGGAGATCCCTTACGACCAGCTGGAGGAGATGAACCTCGAGGCCAAGGAGGAGCGGCTGGCCCGGCGGCCCGCCGACGTGGTCCGCGAGCAGCGGATGCGCTATCTCAACGACGAGAAGCGCATCAAGGCGGTCACCTTGTGCTTCACCGACCTCGAAGGCCGTCTGCACATGCTGGACTATGACAAGAAGTTCCTGCTCAAGTCGGCGGACAATCTGACCTTCGACGGCTCGTCGATCCGCGGCTTCTCGCGGCAGCAGGAGTCGGACCTGCGGCTGGCGGTCGACTGGCCGGCCTTCTACTGGCTGCCGTCGGACATCTTCGGCCCCGGCAAGGTGCTGGCCTTCGGCGAGGTCCACGAGCGCGACGGCAGCCCGTACAGCGCCGACATGCGGGCCATGCTCAAGGGGTACGCCGACAAGCTGTATGCCCAGGACGGCATGGTCGCCCATGCCGCCAACGAGATCGAGGGCTTCCTCTTCCGCGGGTGCGACGCGGAGCGCAACTACCACGAGGCCGGCTGCTTCGAGTTCATCTCCACGGGCGGCTATTACAACTCGCTGCCAGGCGACGCCCTGCGGCAGTTCATCGACACCGCCGCCGAGGTGCAGCGGGCCATGGGCTTCTCCAACGAGAAGGACCACCCGGAGGTGGCACCCTCGCAGTTCGAGATGAACTACAGCTACACCGAGGCCTCGGTGGCCGCCGACCAGGTGCAGCTCTACAAGCTGCTCTCCCGGCAGGTCGCGGCGCGCCTGGGGTTGACGGCGTGCTTCCTGCCCAAGCCGGTGACCGGCGTCAACGGCTCGGGG
>JANOCF010000488.1:0-4573 GCA_031412055.1 Holophagales bacterium
GTGTCGCCAGGAAAGACGGACTTCACCGTGGTTTTCCTGCTCACCGCGGCACCCCCGGAAGCTCGATCCTCGTCCGCCCGTCCTCTCCCAAGCGCAAGAGGACCATCCCGTCCCTGTCGGTCCGCAGCACCCGGATGCCGCGTTCCACGAATCGGTCGAGGATCACGGGCGAGGGATGGCGGTAGAGGTTGTTCACGCCCGCCGACACCAGGGCGAGGCGCGGGCGCGATGCATCCAGGAAGGACTCGGTCGAAGACGTCTTGCTGCCGTGGTGGGCCACCTTGAGGAAGTCTACCCGCACGTCCTTCTCGCAGCAGGAGAGCAGGCGCATCTCGGCCCAGCTCTCGATGTCTCCGGTCAGGAGAAAGGCTTGGCCCAGTGCCTCGGCCCGCAGGACCAGCGAGCGTTCGTTGCTCCCCCGGTCCTCGTCCGGCTCGGGATGAAGGACGCGGAAGGTCCAGCGTCCGAGCGAAGCATCCTCCCCGGCCCAGAGATGGCGCACCCGGGTTCCCGGCAGGGACGCAAGCCGGCCCGCGCAGCCCTCGTCTCCCCAGCCCGGCCCCATCCAGACCTCGCTCACCGGCAGGTAGGCGGCGATGTCGACCAGTCCGCCACAGTGATCGAGGTCCGGGTGGGTCATCACGATCGCGTCGAGGCGGCTCACCCCCTCCGCCAGCAACGCGGGGAGGAGAACCCGTCCGCCAAGGTCGCCCGTCCGCCAGCCACCGCCGTCCACCAGAATGGCCCGGTCACCGTCGCGGACCAGGATCGCATCCCCCTGCCCCACGTCGATCATGGCCAGCTCCACTCCGTGCTCTGGCGAGGGACCGCAGGAGAGGAAGAGGCCGACGACGGCGAGCCCTGCCACGGCGAGACGCGGCCTGACGAAGATCAGCAGACCGAGAAAGAGCGCCAGCATCGAGGCGCCCAAAGCCGTCATGACCATGGGCACCGGCAGCCAGACCGCGGCTCCGGTCCGGGCAGGCCACGAGAACGGCGCGGCCAGAAAATCGAGGACCGGCAGGAGCGTACCTGCCATGGACGGCGAGACCAGGGCGAGACCTGTCCAGAGCAGCGAGGCACCGAGAGCGACGCCGGTCCACGGCACCGCGGGGAGGTTGAACAGCGGCGCCAGCGGCGAGAGCAGATGGAAACGCGGGAGCGCCCAGGGGATCGTCAGGAGCTGCGCTCCCACGCTCGCCGCCAGGGACGAGGCCAGCCAGCGCGGCAGCCGGCGCCAGCGCAGGGCCAGCGGCGGCGCGACCAGCAGGAGGCCGGCCGTAGCCGAGACCGTGAGCTGAAAGGCCACATCCTGCACGACGTCCGGCCGGTCCAGGACCAGCAGGATCACCGCCCATCCGAGGGCGTTCACCGCGCCGGGCGGACGCTCCGCCAGCAGCGCCGTCACCGCCAGGAATCCCATGACCGCGGCGCGCACCAGGGCCGGCAACGGACCGACCAGGAGCAGGTAGAGGCCGATGGCCACCAGCATCAGGACCAGCCGGAGCGCCCGCGGGAACCAGCCGCCGAGCAGCCAGACCGCTCCGGCCACCAGGGCCACGTGCACTCCCGAGACGGACAGCAGGTGATAGAGGCCGGTGACGCGCAGCCCCCGCTTCCACTCCAGCGGAAACGCGGAGGCATCACCCAGGACCAGCGCTCTCGCGAGCGCCTTGCCCGGACTCTCGGGACCGGCGATGCGGAAAGCCCGCTCGACTCGGACGCGCACAGCCGCCGAGAGCCCGGCGACCGCTCCCGGAAGCTCCTCCAACTCCATCAGCTCGCGGCTCTTGACCCGGATTCTCCAAGGGCCGGGCGGCACCGGCAACCGGTTGGCGAACCCTGAGGAGCGGGCGAGGTAGGCCTTCACGCGCAGGCTCGATCCAAACGGCGGCGGCTCCTCGGCACCGGGTACATGGAGGAGCACCTTCAGGGCCGGCTCCAGGACCAGGTCGTCCTGCCGCACATGCAGCACCTCGGCCGAGGACGACCATCCCGGCTCGTCGTCCTGGGAGTCGGTCACGTCCGGGATCCAGTGACCCTCGACGCGAACGACCGCCTCAACCGGACGGCCGGGTTCGAGCCCTGGAAGAGGAGAGCCGGGCAGGTCGTGCCGCACCGTCGCGGCGATTACCCCGAAGGCAAAGAAGGCCACGCAGATCCCGGCTCGCCGCCGAAGCGCGAGGCCCAGAACGGCGAGAGCCATCCACAGCGGGAGTGAAAGAACAGGGAGATGGAAGGCGCTCCAGGTACCGAAAGCAAGGGTCAGGGCAGGGATAAAGGTTGGGGCATTTTTTTTCATGCCCCTTAAGAGACGTAAAACGCCCCCGGAATGTCATTTCAGAGATGGTTGAAGGATTGGAGAGCGATGCCCCTCGCTCTCAAGAGCTCCGGCAGCGCAGGATCGGTCAAGGCCGCGGTCTCGTCGTCCCAGGCGTAGTTCCAGTCGTAAGCCGCGGCGAGCTCCGCACCGCCCAGGCCGGGATGGCAGACCAGCTCCGTCACCCCCTCTACGCGATCCAGGCAGCGGCGGAGCCTCGCCGGGGTGAGGTGGCCCGCGAACATCACGCCGACGGTCCGTTCCGGAGCCGAGGTCTTTCCCAGCGCTGCGCGGGCGCGCCGGCCCAGGGCATTGAGCGCGGCGAGCTGGAGACCGCGGGGCGTGAGCCGCGCCTCGGGCTCGCTCGGGATCCGCACCGCCGGAATCCCGTGCTCCTGCGCGAGTCTCAGAACTAGGTCGAACACCCGCGGCAGCACGTGCAGGTGCTGATGGCTGTTCAGATGGACCACCCGCAACCCGGTCGCGAGCAGCCGCTCGACCTGGGCGCGCAGCTCGGTTTCGAGGTCGGCGGCGCGGATACGCCCCAGGGCGTAGCGTGCCGCGAAGTCTGGATAGCCGGGATGGAGAGAGCCGTCCGCGCCGACCAGCGAGGCGATCTTCTCGGGAGGCGAGAGCGGCCGTTCTCCCACCAGGGTCAGATGGGCTCCAACCTCCAGCCGCGGGCGGTCCCGCAGGAGCTCGACAGCCTCCTCGAAGGCGCGCCCGTTCGGAGAGACGCTCACGGCGGTGACGATTCCGTTGTCGTGAGCCGCAAGCGCGCCGCGGGTCATGCCGGGATGCAGGCCGACGTCGTCGGCCGTCACGATAAGCCGCTTCAAGGGTGCGCGGTCTGAGGTTCCGAGGCGGAGGTTTGCGGCGGCTGCCGGCGGCGCGGACGTTTCATCTCGGGGTAGAGCTGGATCAGCTCGCGGAAAATCTTGAGGATGACCGCCGGCGAGGAGAGCGTCGACTCGCCGAGGCTGCGCGGAAAATAGTCGAGGCCGAGCTGCTGGATGACGAAGCCGAGATTCCGCGCCTTGACCACCAGCTCGGCGTCGATCAGCGAGCCCTCCGCCCGCAGCTCGACCGCCTCCAGAACCTCGCGGCGCATGAGCTTGAAGGAGAAGTTGATGTCGCGGTGCGGCCAGCCGAAGAGCAGTCCGATCAGCGTGTTGTAGAGATACGAGTAGATCGTGCGCTTGAGCCCCTCGGTCGTGCGGTCGAGCCGGTAGCCGGCGATCATGTCCGCCCGGGTCACGTGCAGGGCCCGGACCGCTCTCACGATCACCTGGGGATCGAACGGCAGGTCGGCGTCCATGTAGACGACAACCTCCTTCGTCGCCGCCCCGTAGCCGGTCTTGAGCGCCCCTCCGAGCTTGCGATTGGTCTCGTGCTGCAGCAGACGGATGCGCGGGTTCTCCGCCATCCAGGTGCGCACGATCCCGGCCGAGCTGTCGGTCGAAGCATCGTCCACGATGACGATCTCGTAGTCGAACGACGCCAGAGCGTCGGCCGCGCAAGCGATCGCGTGCGCGATGCTGAGCTCCTCGTTGTACATCGGGATCACGAGGGAGACGGAGGCCGGGGCGGCAGACGTGTGCATGACCGTTCTTTCTAGAATCCGAGCACTTCAAGGTTGACGAGTTGCACGGCGAGACGGCGGGTGTCCGACCCGGCGCCGGTCTCGGCCGGTACGAACGAGGCCCTGGATCGGAACGCGACCTCCACCTCGCCTGCCGCGGGAAGGTGGAGCTCCACCGTCCGCCGCTCCCCCCGCGGGATCTCCAGGTCGGCCGCCGGAACGCCGTTGACGATGATCGTCACCCGGTTGGAAGGCCAGGGGGACGATTCAGGGAGGGCGAGGGTAATGGACGACTCGGTAAGGCCGTACGGAAACAGACGGACCATGGCGTCGGGACCGAGCCAGCGCCACTTCGGCTCTCGCGCGGTCGGCTCATAGCCGTAGACGCCGCGCTCGGCCCGGTACCGGCGGCCCGGCGGGATCGGCGAGAGGGAGACCACCCGATAGAGGCCGCCCCGGCTGAGCTTGCCGTAGGCGTCGCTCTCCGGCCAGCGGAAGGTGCTCGCCCCCGGCCAGCCGCTCTCGCCATCCCCCAGGAGGTAGACCGGCCTGCCCGGTTTCGCAGCGAAGCGCTCGAGCCCCTCGTCGACCAGCAGCCGCTCCGACCTGGGGAGAAGATGGTCGACGTACGCCGCCATCGCCGGCTCCACCAGGAAGACGGTGCGCGGCGG
>JANOCF010000489.1:0-5208 GCA_031412055.1 Holophagales bacterium
AACGACGCCGGCTGGTTGAGACGGGCCTGGTGGGGCACCTCCGTCGGCCGGGCGCGGTTCGCGGCCGCGAGCTGCCCGCGCTGGCGGTGGAGGTTGACCCGGACCCGCCGCGACAGCCCTCCCTCATCCAGCTCCCGGCCGGGCGCGAGGCGCAGCGGGAAGTCGGCCGAGCCGCGCTCTTCCAGGGCGCGGCGGGCGCGGTCTCCCAGGTGCGACTTGAACATCTGGACCAGCTCGTCGCCGTCGAGCGGCGCCGCCTGCGCCCGCACCAGACGCCCGGAGATCCGGAAGACCGGCGGGAGCCCGGCGATCAGCAGCAGGTCGCTCCCTTCCTGGCGGCTCAGCTCCAGGAGCAGCGCGTCGAGCGGCTCACCCACTGCGATGCGGCCGCGGCCGGGGAAATAGAGCTGCTCGGCGGTTCCTGCGGCCGAGGTGTCGTCGGCGTGACCCTCCGGGTCCGGCTGCTCGGAGGGACTCTGCTGGTTGAGCTCCTGGACGAGGCGGTCGAGCTCGGGGTCTTGCAGCTTCTTGGTCGTCATGTCGTCTCCTCTCTGGCAACATACGGACCAACTCGCGTCTCCGTCGCCTTGCGCGAGGTTTTGAGGATACGATCTGCCCGGAGGATACCCATGCCCATCCAGGTTGGAGACAGGATACCGAACGTGACGCTCAGGACCGTGGCCGCGGGCCGTGAGCGGGAAGTTTCGACCGACGAGCTGTTCCGCGGCAAGCGCGCCGTGCTCTTCGCGGTGCCGGGTGCCTTCACCCCTACCTGCTCGGACTACCATCTGCCCGGCTTTGTGGAGCACGCCGGCAACATCAAGGCCAAGGGGATCGACCTCATCGCCTGCGTGGCCGTCAACGATCACTTCGTGATGGAAGCCTGGGGCAAGGCCCGGGACGTCGGAGACAAGATCCTGATGCTCGCGGACGGCAACGGCGACTTCGCGCGCGCCCTGGGGATGGACGCCGACGTCGCGCGTTTCGGAATGGGCACCCGCTCCCGCCGCTACGCCGCGCTCGTCGAGGATGGAGTGGTCAAGGCGCTCAACATCGACCAGCCCGGCCGGTTCGAGCTGACCAGCGCCGAGAAGATCCTTGAGACGCTGTAGCTAGCTCTCCATATCCGGACGCCAGGGAGCGACCTGCACGCTCTTGAACCGCTCCAGGACCACCTTCCCGGGAGGCAGACCCCGCGGCTTGCTCACATCCGCGCAGGTGCACATGTGGACCGACACCCGGCCGCCGTTGCGGGCCTTGGAGTAGCCCGCGGCCAGCGAGGCCGCGAAGCGCTCCGTCTCCTTGGGCAGGCGGTCCAGCCCTTCGGGGTTGCGCACGACCACGTGCGAGCCCGACTCCCCCGCCACGTGGAACCAGAAGTCGCGGGGCTCGCCGAGTCTCAGCGAGAGGATGTCGTTGTCCTCGGCGGTTTTACCCACGAGGACGGTCATGCCGTCCGGCGAGGCGAGCCGCCGGGCGACGGACCGTCCCTGCCACATGCCCATTTCGGGATCCGGAGGAGGAGGCGCCTTACGCATGGCGCCGCATTATAGAGAGAAGCGTGCCGGGGGTTGTGGAGCAGGTCACACCCCGGTCGTGGAGTCATTGACAGCGCCGCGTCGGACTCACGACTAACCTTGTGTCACTCGGGACCCATCGGACCCGCTCAAGGAGAGAACATGAGCCAGATGCGAACCTTTCTGCGGCAGCTGAACCTTCCGCTGCTCGCCCTTACCCTGACGGCAGCATCCCTTCTCACCGCCGGTCCCCTGGCCAGGGCCGAGGCCGGCAGCCGCTTCGCCGCGCCCGATGGCAGAGACCAGGGGGCTGTCTCGGTCATCGGGGACGCAAAGGGCGGGAATGGCGGAGGCAAGGGTGGAAACGGCGGCAAGGGCGGCAAGGGGGGTGGAGGAAACGACGGCGAGACCGCGCTCGAGATGCAGGTCCAGCCCGGCACCTGGAACACCAACTGGTCGCGGAGCAACGGCACCGTCAGCGTGAAGATCACCGGCAGCGGCCTCGGCGACGTCGATCTGGACTCGATCGTCCTGATCGGTACCGTCGCCGAAGCCGAGCCCCTCTCCGCGCTGCGGGCGAGGCACAACGGCAATCACATTCGCGTCTACTTCGCCAAGAGCGAGGTCCTCGAGATCCTGGACACGCCGAAAGCGGGCGAGACGCACACGATCACTCTCCGCCTGACCGCGGCGACCGCGGCGACCGCGGAAGGTAGCGCCGAGTCCGAGCTCACCGACTCGATCCGGATCGTCGGCCCGGCAAAATAACAAAACCGTTGGTGGGGATCCTTATCGGTCAGGAAGGCTCGATCATCGCGTCGAGAGCGTGAAGCACCTTCCGGTGCTCGATCTCGATCAGGGCAAGCTGGCGCAGGCACTCCTCCTTCAAACCTTTCTGAGAAGCCATTTCGAGCTGCGCGCAAAGCCGGGGCAGGCGGGTCGCGCCCAGAAGGGAGCTGCTCCCCTTGAGCTTGTGCGCGCAGCCCTGGACCGCGATCCGGTCTCCGCGGTCCAGGGCGCCGCGGAGCTCCTCCACATAGGACTGCCTGCGGAAATGACCGATCAGTTTATTCAGGATATCCGGGTCCGACTCCTCGCGGAGACTGTTCAGGAACTCGACCTGCCGCTCGTCGAGCGTCCCGTCCGCCGGCTCGTTCTGGGGACCGGGACCCGCCTGCGACTCCGCATCGCTGCCGAGCCAGTGCTCCAGCTTGCGCAGGAGGGTCTCTCCCCGGAAAGGCTTGGTGATCGTATCGTTCATCCCCACGGCGAGGCACTTGTCGAGGTCCTCGCGGATCGCGTGCGCCGTCAGGGCGATGATCGGAATCCTCCCCACCACGCCCGGAAGCTGGCGGATCCGCTGGGTCGTCTCATAACCGTCGAGATGAGGCATCTGACAGTCCATCAGGACGAGGTCGTACGCCCGGGCCTGGATCTCCTCCAGCGCCTCCAGGCCGTTGGCCACGGGAGTGACCTCGTAGCCGAGGCTTTTGAGATGCTCGGTGATCACAAGCTGATTGATCGGATTGTCTTCCGCCGCCAGGATCCGGCGGGAGACGCCGGGCCGGCCTACGGGGGCTTCCGGCCTGGCGGGCGCCACGGTCGGCTCGAGCGGCACCAGGATCCAGAAGAGGGAACCCGTCCCGGGAGCGCTCTCGAAGCCGATCTCTCCGCCCATGGACTCGACGATCCGCTTGCTGATCGCGAGGCCGAGCCCCGTGCCGCCGAACCGCCGCGACGTGGAGCCGTCCGCCTGTGAGAACAGCTCGAACAGGCCCCCCTGGGCCTCGGCGGGGATGCCGATCCCGGAGTCCCGGATGCGGATGTGGACCTTGGCGGCCGCGCCGGTCCCCGACATCCCCGCGTGGACACTCACCCCGCCCCCTTCGGTGAACTTCACCGCGTTGCCGGTCAGGTTCATGAGCACCTGCCGCAGCCGGCCCGGATCGCCGAACACCCACGTGGGCACGCTCTCCTCCACCTCAAGATCGAGCGCAGTTCCCTTTCCCAGGGCCGCCAGCCGCAAGAGCTCCGTCACGTCGCGCAGCGTCGCCCGCAGATCGAAGGGCACGGTCTCGAACGAGAGCTTGCCGGCCTCGATCTTCGAGAAGTCCAGGATGTCGTCGATCACGCGCAGCAGGGAGACCGTAGAAGACTGGATCAGCCGGGCGTACTGGCCCTGTTGCCCGTCCAGCTCGGTCGTGAGCAGCAGGTCCGCGAGACCGACGACGCCGGCCATGGGCGTGCGAACCTCGTGGCTCATGTTGGCGAGGAACTGGGCCTTGGCCCGGGCTGTGCGCTCGGCGGCCTCCTTGGCGAGGCGCAGGGCCTCCGCGCGGCGGCGCTCGGTCACGTCCCGGTTGATGCTGATGATCGCCAGCTCGCCCTCGTAGATCATCTTCGAGGCGTTGATCTCGAGGAACATCCGGCTGCCGTCCTTGCGGAACTGGGTGGACTCGAAATTGTAATAGGTCCCCCACTCCAGCGTCTCGCGGATCTGCTGCTGGCCGCGCGCGACGTTCTCCGAGACCGAGGCCAGCGAGATCTCCAGGAACTCCTCGCGGGTGAACCCGTAGACCTCGCAGGCCCGGCGGTTGACGTTGAGGACCCGCTCGTCCTCCGGCCGGAAGACGATGATCGCGTCGTGAGCGCTCTCGAAGATCTGCCGGTAGTCCTGGCTCGTCTGCTCCAGGGCCCGCGTCCTCTCCTCGACCAGACGCTCGAGGCTCTCCCGGGTGTGCTGGAGATCCACCTGCGCCCGCTCGAGATCGGCGGCACGTACCGAGAGCTGGTGGCGCATGGCCAGCGCCTCCCAACGCTCGTGGTGCTGCTGCCGCGCGACCCCGAGCAGGTAGACGACCGCGATAGCGATGCAGAGGGAGATCCAGCCGTCTCCGGCCTGGGCGAGCGCGATGACAAGGGGGACTCCCAGCAGGAGAATATAGGACCAGGTGACGCTCAGGGAGGGAGCATAGAGGACGATCGCCATCGCCGAAATCCCGATAGAGGCGACCACGGCAAACAGAGTGTAGGGCGTAAGACCGCTGTCATGAACCCGGAAGTACAGCAGCCCGCTGAAGATCGCGCAGGTAGCCAGCGCGCCGCCGAAAAAGGCGATCGCCCACCGCCGCGGATCACGGCCGTAGACCTCGTCGAAACGCCGGATCAGAAAGAGCCGGAAGAACGCCAAGAGCGTCACCAGCGCAAGCAGCGCGAGGAAAACTACCGGGAACGTACCCTCCCGGCGCGAACCCACCCCGAGCAGGGCGACCGCGAACGGGTAGAGGAGCGTCCCTCCTTGCGCCCGCCGCGCCATGTCCTGGCAGGCGGTACGCCACACTTCTGGTGAGCGGTCTGGCATCGTTTGCCGCACCGGATAATTGCGATCTCCAGGGTTTCACCGATTATAGCTCGGTACGAGATATTCATCAACGACTCCTGGCGTAGAGGTCGATCACCCGCTCGATGGCGCGTTGGCAGACGTTGCAGAACGGAACCTCGTCGCGGGTAAACATGATGCAGTCGATCTGCGGGCGGAAGTAGCCGCGCGCCGCGTAGTTGGCCCCTTCGAACGCTCCGACCTTGCCCGCGTGGGAGGCGGCTCCCAGGAGCTTCGTCTCCGCAGCCTGCTGCTCCAGGAACAGGGCGTCCATCTCCTCCTCCGGCCGGTTCCGGGCGCGGATCTCCCGCC
>JANOCF010000490.1:0-3274 GCA_031412055.1 Holophagales bacterium
CGAGCAGCTGGCGTCGGCGCTTCTCTCGTCGCGCGATCTGACCCTCCTGAAACTGACTCCCTCCCACTTCGAGGCCTTGAGCGGCTACCTGCCAGGCGAAGACCTGGCGGGGCGGGTGCGGATGCTGGTGATCGGAGGTGAATCGCTCCGGGGCGAAAGCCTGGACTTCTGGTTTGAGTATGCGCCGGGAACGCGGCTGATGAATGAATACGGACCGACCGAGACGGTGGTCGGCTGCTCTACTTACGAGCCGGGCCCTTCGACCCGCGGAACGGTCTCCATCGGCCGGCCGATGGCGAACGTCCACATGGTCGTGCTCGGCCGCTGGCTGGAATTGGTGCCGCTGGGTGCCATCGGGGAGCTGTACATCGGTGGCGCCTGTGTGACGCGTGGCTACCTCGGCCGCCCGGAGCTCACGGCCGAGAAGTTCGTGCCCGATGCGTTCGGTAAAACCCTCGGAGCCCGCCTCTACCGTTCGGGGGATCTGGCACGGTGCCTTCCGGATGGCCGGTTCCAGTTCCTCGGCCGGACCGACCATCAGGTCAAGATCCGCGGGTTCCGCATCGAGCTGGGGGAGATCGAGGCCGCGCTCGCCGAACATCCGGGGGTGCGGCAGGCGGTGGTGCTGGCCCGTGAGGGGCCGCAGGGCGACCGGCGATTGGCCGCCTGGATCGTGACCGAGGAGCCTTTGACGCCGGACGACCTGCGCCAGAGGCTCCGCTCCCATCTCCCCGAGCACATGGTGCCCACGGAGTTCTGCTTCCTGGATTCCCTGCCGCTTACGCCCACTGGCAAAGTGGACCGGCGCGCCTTGCCGGCACCCGATCCGGGCGTTCGGATGGGGAGGGCTCCGGCGGCGCCTCCGCGGGATGAGGTCGAGCACCGGCTGGTTGAAATCTGGGCGGAGATCCTGGGCCTGGAAAGCGTGGGCGTGGACGAGAGCTTCTTCGACCTCGGAGGGCACTCGCTGAGCGCCGTGCGCCTGATGGCTCGGATCGAGGACCGGTTCGGCCAGGCTCTTCCCCTCTCCGCCGTCTTCAGGGCGGCGACGGTCGAGGACATGGCGTCCCTGCTGCGGACAGGAGCTCCGGCCATCACCTCGACCCGATCGGTCGTGGTCAAGCTCCAGGGCGGCTCGCGACGGCCGTTCTTCTGCGTCCACCCGATCGGTGGAAACGTATTCTGTTATGTATCGTTGGCTCGTGCACTGGGTCCCGAGCAACCGTTCTACGGCCTGCAGGTGCCGGACCTCTCCGCCGTCCCGGCGGAAACGTTCGACACCATCGAGGAGATGGCGAGTCGCTATATCGACGCGATGCGGGAGGCGCAGCCGACCGGACCTTATCGCCTCGGGGGATGGTCGATGGGCGCGGTGGTGGCGTTCGAAATGGCTCGCCACTTGCGCCAAGGTGACGAGGAGGTGGAGCTCGTCGCGATGCTGGATGCTCCCATCCCAGGCGCTCACCGGCGCGCGGGGGACCTCGACCGGTCGTCCATCCTCGCCGGCTTTGCCCGCGACCTGACCGGCGCGCTCCTGCCGATCGCGGCCGAAGAGCTGCGACAGCTCGACCACGAGGGGCAGCTCGCGCAGGTTCTGGAGTGGGCCAAGGAGACCGGCGTGCTCCCCGCCAGCGAGAACCTCGACCGCCTGGCCGGACTCTTCGCCACGTTCGAGCGTAACCTCGCCGCTCTGAGCCGCTATGAGCCTGGCCCCTACCCGGGGCGGATCGAGCTGTTCCGGGCGAGCGACACGGCGGCGCGCCATCCGGATTCGGAATGGACGGGTCTCGCCCACGGGGGCTTTGCCATTCATGAGATCCCCGGGGACCACTACTCGATCATGAGGTGCCCGGAGCTCCTGGCAGGGCGCCTCATGACCTTACTCGAACCATGAAATGGGACATTGCCGGGTAGCCGCCGGACTAGGGAGACAAGATGCAGGAAATCGTCAAGGTCCTCTCCTATCTGTTGCGGATGTCGCGTCACATCAGCTTCTCCCGCTGGACCATCGCGATCGCCCTCGTGACCGGCCTGATCAGCGGCATCGGCCTCACCGGGCTGCTCGCGATCATCAGCAGCCTCATCGTGGGTAGACCCATTGTCGAGAACCCGCTCTACGCCTTCGCCGCGCTCTGCGTCGTCGTGCCGACCAGCCGCCTGATTTCGCAGAGCCTCTTCAACGGCCTGGCGACCCGGGCCCTGTTCGAGACCCGCCTGCAGTCCTGCCGGAAGATCCTCGCCGCTCCGTTGCGCAGCCTGGAGGAGATCGGTCCTCACCGCCTGCTCGCCACCCTGACGGATGACATCACCAGCCTGACCACCGCCTTCACCCAGATCCCCCTGCTCTGCCTGCACGTCGGAGTCGTCTTCGCCTGCCTCGCCTATATGGGCTGGCTCTCCTGGCGCATGCTCCTCATCATCCTCGGGATCATGGCCGTCGGGCTTTTCACCTACAGCCTGTCGATGGGAGTCGCGAGGAAATACCTCACGCTACTGCGCGAGGAGACCGACAAGATGTTCGCGCACTTCCGCAGCCTCATCCACGGCGCCAAGGAACTCAAGCTGCACCGCAGGAGAAGGGAGGCCTTCATCGCCTCGGAGCTGATCCCGACCGGCGATGCCATACGACGCTTTACCTTCCTGGGCAACAACATCTTCGTCGCCGCCGCGGTGTGGGGAAACCTCCTCTTCTTCATCGCCATCGGCATTCTGCTCTTCCGCTTCTCGACGTCCTCGTTCGTCAGTGCGCAGGTGATGAGCGGCTTCACCCTCTCCCTGCTCTACATCCTCACTCCCCTGGAGGCTGTCTTTCAGATCCTCCCCAACCTGGGCCGGGCCGCTGCCGCGGTGCGGAAGCTCGATCGGCTGGGAATCGACCTGACCAGCCGCTCTGTCGAAGCCTCCCTGGAGGCCGCCGATCCTGTCGCGAGCTGGCGGCAGTTGGAGCTCTCCCAGGTCCATTACGCCTACAGCGGGGACGCGGCGGCGGACCACTTCGGCATCGGCCCTCTGAGCCTGACCTTCCAGGCCGGCGAGGTCGTCTTCATCACCGGCGGCAACGGCAGTGGGAAATCGACGCTGGCCAAGATCCTGACCGGCCTCTACGTCCCCGACGCAGGTGAGATCCGGCTCGACGGACAACCGGTCACGAGCGAGAACCGGGAGAGCTATCGCCAGATGTTCTCGGCCGTCTTCGTCGACTTCTACCTGTTCCGGAACCTGATCGGCATCGACGGCGACCGCCTCGACGCGGCCGCGCGCGACTACCTCGTTC
>JANOCF010000491.1:0-4162 GCA_031412055.1 Holophagales bacterium
CGCGTAATCGCGCGTCACGAGATAGGCGGTCACGATCGCCCGGGCCTGCGGATCGCGGGCAACCGTTGCCAGGACCTCGGGGCCGGCGGCCAGGGCGTTGGCAGAGGCAATCTTCAGGGACTGGAAGGCCGTGGCGTCCCCGGTCTGCATCTGGCGCTCATAGAGGATCAGGGCCTTGTCGTGGCGCTTCCGGTCGATCTCGGCCCTGGCCTCCCAGCCGAAACTGGACGCGGCCAGGCCCAGGCTGTCGTGGAATCCCTCGGCGGCAAGCTCGCGGGTACGCTGGAACCACTTCACCGCCGCGTCCGCGTCGCTCTTGAGATGCGCCTTGCCGAGCATGAACGCGGCCCAGGTGGAGCGGAAGCGCCGCTCGTCCGCGGGAAGACGGAGCAGCGTCTCCCAGACGCGGACCGCCGCCTCGTTCCGGTGCTGGTGCCAGGCGATCGCCCCTTCGAGGTAGATCGCGTGCTCGCGCGGAAGTGCCCCGGGCACCGTCAGGCCAGCGGGATCTTCGCCAAGGGCTTCCCGGAGCCGGGCATGGGCAGCCAGGATCTCCTGGCGCTTTTCGGCCGGGGTGCGGGCGAGAGCCTGCTCCAGGTCGGCCCGGTCAGCCCGCACCGTATCGTTCCAGGGGCCGTCGTCGCTCTGCACGGATGGATAGGGCGGAGCCTCGCCAGTCCGTAGGCGCGCCACCTCCTTCTCGAAGAGACCCGTGGGTCCCTCGAAGAGCCGGCTCTCCGGTCCCAGGATCCAGTTGGGCAGGTAGGGTCCGCAGGCCCAGAGGAGGGCGGAGCAGAGCAGCAGGGCAGCCGCGAGGGCGATCAGCCGTCTAACCGGTTGGGGACGAGGGGATTTCAACGTGGACCTCCGTAGAGCCAAGGAAACGCAGCCAGGCCACGATCCGCCGCTCCCCGGGCTGGAGGGCGCGGGCCGCGTCGGGCGGCTTCTCCAGCCGGGCCTCGCGCGGGCCCGTGCGGAGCAGCCGGTATCCGGCGATGCCGTCGGCTGCAATGAGATTATCCGAATCCCAGCGGATGTGAAGGGGGGACGGCCAGGAGAGCGCCGCCTCTCCCCGGTTGACGAGGAGGATCTCGGCCAGCCCCGGCCGTAGGCTTTGGATTTCGGTCCGGAGCTCCGAGCGTGGCGCGCGTCCCGCCATCACGGCCCGGAGCGTGGCCGGGGACCAGTTGCGGGTGTCCCCTTCCACGGGGAGCCGGTACCAGATCAGGCCCGCGAGCTCCCGGGGACGGTCCCGGGTCCACTCCCGGACCAGTCCGGCCATGGCCTCGGGATCGCTCGCGACCTCCGGCAGGCCGGTTCCGCCGCTCCCGATACCTCCCTCCGCGACCACTCCGAGCAGGTCTCCCTTCTTGTCGCGGACGACCGCGTAGGCATAGGTCGGCAGGGCGACTCGGAACAGCCGGCCAGCGCCGCCAGCGTCCTCCACGGCCCGGCGAGCCGCCTCCGGGTCGACGAGGGCGAAGGGCCTCCCGCGCTGCTGCGGCACCTGCAGCGAGTGGACCTGGAGGACGAAGCCGTCCGCTGCCTGGGCCAGCTTCCGGAAGGCCCGCTCGTGCCGCAGCCAGCTCGGCAGGGCGGTGATCGTCACCGGGACCGAGCCTACCTGCCGCTCCACGGCCTCGACGAGGACCGGATAGTCGGCGATCTTGGATTCCGGGCAGTCGTAGTCGAGCTGGATCTCCCGGAGATCGAGGCCGCGCGAGCGGGCCTGCGCCGTCAGCTCCCCGGCAAGATCGGCAAGGAGCCGGACGGTCTCCGGATCGTCGGCGAACCGTCCGGTCCCGCCTCCCCAGCCCTGGAACCTTCCAATTCGGAGAGCCAGGCCGACCGGACGGCCCTTCAGGTCGTCCCAGGCGATCCCAGGCCGGGCGATGCGTGGGGGACGTGTGGAGAGGTCCACCTCGGCGGCGAGGATGACGAGGACCTGGAAGTCCGAAGCCTTCCCGGCCGCGTCGCGGACGGCGGGCGTCCAGGCTCGCTGCCAGACGTAGGCGTCCTGGGGGAGGGGACCGGAGGCACGGTCCCGGGCACACCCGCAGAAGACGATCAGGATCGTGGCGGCGAGAAGTCGGAGGGGGTTCCGCACGTACATAGGATACGGCTTGGCGGCCTCACCCCCTTTCCCCCTCTCCCATCTCCCTCCCGCCTCCCGCCGGGAGAGGGGGGACGTCTGCCATCCTCCCGGCTCCGATTCGGCCGCGGCTGCTCGCCTGGGGTCCCCCACTCCCGGGGATGGGCGGGTTGGGAGATGGGAGAGGGGGAAAGGGGGTGAGGACTCACCGCGACGCACTTTCGAAATACCCTCTTGAGAGCCTGCCGGCGGCTTGTCTGCTGCGACTCGACCTCCAGTCGCAGCGGATAGAGGGAGTTTCGCAGCGGCTGAAGGGTTCGCCGCTGCGAATAACACTCCACTCGCAGCGGATGGAGGGTTTTCTGCTGCGACTGGAGCCCTGGCTGCTGCGAATCAGGACAGTTTCGCAGCGGCGGAGGGTTGTCCGATGCGACTAAAGCTTCATTCACAGCGGATGGAGCCCCGGCCGCTGCGACTCGCCGGTTTTCTGCTGCGACTCACCCGCGAGTCGCAGCAGAAAAGGGTCCGCGCAGGCAGGATGACGGCATGCACCGGGAGGAGCGCGCCCGGCATACGGCGGGTGAGGACTACTGGCTCCGAGCCAGCCGCTCCAGCAGAACCATCCTTTCCCGGGGCTCCCGCGGCAGCTCGCCGGCGCTGAGACAGCGGCCGTCGCGCACGGTGAGCGCGCGGTCCGCGCGGGCCGCGAAGGGCTCGATGTCGTGGGAGACCACCACTACGGTCGCTCCCGCGGTCAGACGGCTTTCGAGCCAGGCCAGGATGTCCTCGCGGGCGCCGCGGTCCATCGCTTCGAGCGGCTCGTCGAGGAGGAGGTGCCCCGGCGTTCCGATACGGGCTGCGGCGAGCACGGCCCGGCGGCGCTGCCCCATGGACAGCTCCCGGACCGAGCGGTGGGCCAGACCGTCGAGCCCGACCAGCGAGATGGCGTCCTCGGCGGCCCGCGCCGGCTCACCCCGCAGGCGGCAGACGAGCCCGAGGATCTCCCGCACGGTGGCGTACGGGGTCAGGTCCGGCTGCTCGGGCACATAGGCCAGGGTCCGCCGCGCCTCTTCTTCCTGGACCCAGAGGTCCTGGCCGTCTACCTCGACCCGCCCACGGTCCGGTCGCTCCACTCCTGCTGCCATTTTGAGGAGCGTGCTCTTGCCGCAGCCGTTGCGCCCCAGAAGCAGGGTGAGGCCGGAGGGGATCTCGACCGTCACGTCCGTCAGGACCGCCTCGGCGTCGCGGTAGGAGAACGAAACCTTGTCGAGACGGATCATCAAGCGCTCCAGGATTGCGGGTCGCCGGCCGCGAGGTGGTGGATCTCCTGCCAGCGGCTGACCTTCTGGCGTCGTTCCCGCTCGGCCGCCGCCCGTACCGCGAGCGGCGCGCCCAGCAGGGCCAGGAGCGACACCCAGGGGAGGAGGGCGACGGCTGCCGCCAGCAGGAGCCCCTCTCCCAGAACTTCTCCTGATGCCCCGGTCCGGCGTTCCGGGGCGCGGCGCATCGCTCCGGCGGCGCGGACCGCGAGAAGGGGGATCATGGCGAGCACGGCCAACGCAGCCACAGGCTCGATCCACGCCGTCAGCGGAAGGATGGGCAGGGTGTGGACCGCGAGAAAGAGGCTGTCCGCGAGCACCCGGCGAGACGCCGGCCAGGGGAGGGACCGCGACCACGGCCATGCGGGGCGGCGGACGGCGAGGCTCTCGGCCATGCCTGCCAGGAGGAAGACCACTGCGCAGCCGCCCCCGAGGAGCGCTCCCAGGCGGACGTAGACCGGGGCCAGATCGTTGTTGCGGACGAACAGCGCCGCTCCAGCCAGGGGGAGGAGGCTGCCGAGGAAGGTGCCCGGTAGGCTCCATCCCAGCGCACGCCAGGCGATCCGGGCTTCGAGCCAGCGTCCCGAATTGCTCCCAATACTGCGCCGGGCTGCCCGGCCGAGCGTGATGCCTTTGCGTACCTTTCCCATAGGGCCGGCGATCCGGTCCGCGATCAGGAAGAGAGCCGCTCCGGCGGCGACCGGTATCCATCCGCCCGAGAACGGGAGGAAGGCGGCGGCCAGCGCCAGAG
>JANOCF010000492.1:0-2852 GCA_031412055.1 Holophagales bacterium
AGGACTTTCGGCAGGTCCGGGTTGAAACCGCCGGCGAGCGGTGCGGCGACGATCAGGCCGACCGAGATCAGCAGGCCGAGCACCAGGGTCGAGACGAGGACGGTGCCGTAGGGCCGCCGGCTGTCGCGCACCAGGTGGTAGGGCATGCCGAGGTCGCGCACGGCCGAGGCCACGGTGACGATCCGTAGCGCGAGGTCGTAGAGGCCGTGGCCGTCCGGAAGGATCAGACGGGCGAGGATCAGCTTGGCGACGAAACCGACGAGGAGCCGGGCGAGCTGGATGGCATAGCCCGCGAGCGTGGAGCGGAGGACGCGCTGCTCGGTGCTCAAGTCAGGATGCCGGCCCACCGCGCCCACTGCTCGGTGAGCTCCATCCCCCGCTCGAAGGAGAAGGCGGGCTCGTAGCCCAGCAGGCGCCGGGCCTTGTCGATCCGCACCCGCGTCCGGGCGGCGAAGAAGCCGATCATCTCCGGCGTCAGCGGGTGGATTGGGAGCGAGTCGTCGGGCGGCAGCATTGGCGGCATTGGCCGGCCTCCTCCGCCGGACATGCGGCCCTTGATCCTGTCCTGCACACCCTCGGGCAGGATCGAGCTCGCCACCTCCCGCAGGGCCTTGAGCTCCCGCGTCCCCATGAGCCGGTCGCGGAAGCCGCGGTCGTCCTTGAAGGTCCGAAGCAGCTCCTGGTGGACGTGGCGGGTCTCGCGGCGATGCTTGTCGTAGTAGGCGCGGGCCTCGTCCCGGGTCATGGAGACGGTTCGGGAAGGACCGTCTCCGAGCATCCGGGCGAAGCGGCCGTACAGCTCGCGCCAGGGGAACGCCTCGGGGCCGGAGATCAGAAACGCCTCCCCCACCGCCGCGTCCTTGACCGCGGCCAGGAGCATGGCGCTCACGAGATCGTCCACGTAGACCGCGTTGGCCAGCCCCTCGCCGCCGTCCACGAGGATCATGCGGCCGGCCTTGAGCGCTTCGAGCGGCTGGATGGTCCACACCCCGCCGAAGGGGCCGTAGACAGCCGTGGGCTGGAGCACGGTGACCGCTACGCGGCCGGCGCGGGAGTACTGGAGGGCCAGCTCCTCCGCCTCCAGCTTGCTGTCCGAGTAGGCGTTGCCGAAGCGGCGTCTTGGCGCGGTCTCGTCGAGGTCGCCGTCGCCGGTCTGGCCATAGACCATCAGGGTACTCAGGTTGACGACCCGTCCCGCCTTTGCGCGATGGGCGGCCTCCAGGACCCGCTCGGTCCCCACCTTGTTGACCCAGGCGCGGCGCTTCTGGCTGCCGGTGGTGCCGTAGGCACAGTGAAAGACCACGGCACAGCCGGCGACGGCCTTGTCCAGGTCGACGGTCCGGGTCACGTCGCCGAGGTGGAACGTCACGGGGAAGCGGGCAAGCCGCGCCGCGGAGGACGGGTTGCGCACCAGGACGCGCACGTCCGCGCCAAGATCGCGGACCAGCCGCTCCACCAGCCGGCCGCCGATGAACCCGGAAGCGCCGGTAACGAGCACCTTCTTCCCCCTCAGAGCGTCTCCGATCACGCGCTCCTCCACCCGGCCAGCTCAGGCGGGCTCTCCCAGGGCAGCTCCAACGGAACCCGCGAGGCATAGCAGGCGTCGATCAGGTCCTGGGCGCGCTGCCCTTCCCGTCCGGGCACGAGCGGCTCCCGTCCCTCTCGGATGGCCTCGGCGAAGTCGTCGATCTGGCGCACGAACACGTCCTGGAAGGAGAGCTTGGAGGCGCCCTCTTTCCGGGCCTGCCCGGCCAGGGAGATCTCCTGGCCGCCAAAGCGAAGAGCGATGATGGGGTCGGGGTCCCAGATGCCGACCTCCAGCGTGGCCCGCTCGCCTTCGAAGATGCAGGTGTTCCGCAGGTTGCGGGTGCGGCTGACCTCGACCGTCCCCTCGACGCCCGAGCGCAGGCGCAGGCGCAGCTCGCAGTCGGACTCGATGCCGCCGCGGGCGTCGTCCTCGTAGTCGACCGCCTCCCACTCGCCCAGCCAGTGGAGCAGCAGGTCGAGCACGTGGACCCCGAAGTCGGCGAGCACGCCGCCGCCGGCGGTCTCCTTGCGCAGGAGGAAGTCGGTGGCGAAGGGCCAGCGTGGGATGACCCCCTGGCGGAGGTCGAAGCTCCGCAGCGGGCCGAGAAAGCCCTCTTCAAGGAAACTCTTCACGAAGCGGGTGGAGTCGAAGAAGCGGAAGTCGAGCCCCACGGCGAGGACCGCGCCGCCAGCCTCGGCCGCCTCGATCATCTCGCCGCACTCGCGGCCGGTGAGGGCCATGGGCTTCTCCACGAGAACGTGGATGCCGCGCCGCAGCAGGTCGACGGCCACGGGAGCGTGGAGACTGTTGGGCAGGGCGATGACCGCGGCGTCGACCCGGTCGAGGACCTGGCGGTAGTCGGTGGCGGACTCGGGGACGCCGAAGCGCTCGGCCACGGTGCGCGCCCGCTCCGCGTCCGCGTCCACCACCACGACGGCCTCGGCGCGGCGGGAGGCGGTAATGGCCGGGAGGTGGTGGATCTGGGCCACCGCCCCGCCTCCCAGCACGGCAAGTCGGACTTTCTGCATGGCGGTCGGGATCTTATACGACGATCCCGCGCAGGGCCGCCGCGAGGTCGGCCGGGGTGCCGATGTCGCGGAAGCGCCCGTCGGGAAACTCGACACCCTGAACGTGGAGCCCGCCTTCGAGGGCGCTCCGCATCACGGCGCCGATCTGGAGCTCTCCACCCTCCTGCGACCCGAAGCGCACGGCATCTCCCAGGATCTCGGTGAAGGCAGGCGTCCAGACGGCGATCAGCCAGTTGAAGCGCAGGGACGTGGTCTCGGGCCGGATCTCGATCCCGCGAACCCGGCCGTCCGGCCCG
>JANOCF010000493.1:0-4117 GCA_031412055.1 Holophagales bacterium
TCGCCGTGGTCGGCGGCGAACACGATCAGGGTGTTGGCCGCCAGGGCCGGATCCCGGCTGATCTCGGCCAGCAGGCGGCCCACCTGGTCGTCGGCAAAGGCCACTTCGGTGTCGTAACGGTCCGACTTGGACGCTTCGCCCTCCTTGCCGATGCCCATGCGGCCGGCGAACGGCTCCTGCAGGCGGTAGGGCGCGTGCGGCTCCACGTAGTGGACCCAGAGGAGGAAGGGGTTGCGCGAGGTCCGGCGGTGCTCGTCCAGCCACTCCCTGGCGGAGGCGGTCAGGTCCTCGGCCGTGGCCTCGCCCTTGAACATGCCGAACCAGCGCTTGCGGCTGAACACCTCGTCGTAGGTCTGGAAGTGGTCGCCCAGGCCGGAGATGCCGTTGCGCAGGGTCCAGTTGCCCACGAAGGCCGCGGTGCGGTAGCCGCGCCGGCCGAGCACCCGGGCGGCCGAGGTGGCGTCGGGGCGCAGGCGCAGGCCGTTGCGGGTGGCGCCGTGCTCGTGCGGGTGGAGCGACGTGAACATGGAGCAGAGCGACGGGTTGGTCAGCGGCTCGACGGTCCGGGCCTGGGTGAAGCGGACGCCCTGGGCCAGGAGGCGGTCCAGGTTGGGCGATGTCGGGCGCCGGTAGCCGTACGAGGACAGCCGGTCGGCGCGCAGGGTGTCGATGGTGACGATGAGGATGTTGGGGAAGCGCTGCGCTGATCCAGATGATCCCGGGGTGTGGGGCTTCTGCGCCGGCGCGCTCGCCGGCAGGGCGAAGAACAGCGTGGCGAGAGTGGTGAGGAGGACCAGGATCGCTCTGTTCAGGGGCTGATGGACGTCGATTATCGGGCGCCTCTCTGGGATTTCATCTGCCATGGCATGGTCCGGTCCGAAAAACGATCCTACCCTGAACTTGCAAAAGCCGCGCCCCGAGGGTGGCGGATCGACCCGCAAGGCGCCTCGGCCCGGCAAGGTTTAACTTGCCCGGCAGCGCGTCCTGAGCTAGCCTGACGGTCCCGAATCACCTTATCCGGAGCGAGCCGCACCTCTCATGACGAGTTCCCAGCCCAAGATCTTCGTCCTCGACACCTCGGTCATTCTGTACGATTTCAATGCGATCCAGAGCTTCCAGGAGCACGATGTAGCGATCCCGATCACGGTGCTGGAGGAGCTGGATTCGTTCAAGAAGGGCAACTCGGTCCTCAATCTCCAGGCCCGCGAGTTCATCCGCCAGCTCGACAAGATGGCGGGACGCAACATGCTGGATACCTGGATTCCGCTCGACGGCCCGGCCCGGGGCAAGTTCCGCGTGCTCACGGACGAGAGGGCTTCCGTGGACGCGGTGGAGGTCTTCGGCACCAAGAAGGCCGACCATCGCATCCTCAACACCGCCCTGAGCCTCGCCCGCTCGGAGCCGGACCGCAAGGTGATCCTGGTCAGCAAGGACATCAACCTGCGGCTCAAGGCGCGCGCCCTGAACCTGGCCGCCGAGGACTACGAGACGGTCAAGATCAAGGATCTCGACCATCTGTATACGGGCAAGAGCGAGGTCGAGCTGCCGGAGCCCGAGCTGATCGACCGCCTCTACCGCGAGGAGTCGGTCCCGGTCGAGGAGATGTTTCCGGGCCAGGAGCGTCCCACTCCGAACCACTACTACATCCTGCGCAGCCACGGCCGCTCCGGGCTCGGGTACTTCAACCCGACGACGGACCGGATCGAGCGGATCATCAAGCCGCAGGCCTACGGCATCTCGCCGCGCAACGCCGAGCAGTCCTTCGCGCTGCACGCCGTGCTGCAGCCGCACGTGCCGCTGGTGACGCTGTCGGGCTCGGCGGGCACGGGCAAGACCCTGCTGGCGCTGGCCGGAGCGATGGAGCAGCGCCGCGAGTTCCGGCAGATCTACCTGGCGCGGCCGATCGTGCCGCTGTCGAACCGGGACATCGGCTACCTGCCGGGCGACATCCTGTCCAAGATCAACCCGTACATGCAGCCGCTCTGGGACAACCTCGGGATCATCAAGAACCAGTTCGGGGAGAAGGAGCGGGAGTACAAGAAGGTGGAGGAGCTGGTGGAGACCGAGAAGCTGCACATCGTGCCGCTGGCCTACATCCGCGGCCGCAGCCTCTCGAACGTGATCTTCATCGTGGACGAGGCGCAGAACCTGACGCCGCACGAGGTGAAGACGATCATCACCCGCGCGGGCGAGAAGACCAAGATCGTCCTGACCGGGGATATCTACCAGATCGACACGCCCTACCTGGACGCGAACAGCAACGGCCTGTCGTACCTGATCGACCGTCTGCGGGGAAATCCCCTGTACGCCCACGTGAACCTGGAGAAGGGCGAGCGCTCCGAGCTGGCGAACCTCGCCAGCATGCTCCTCTAAGACCGACGCAGGATCAGCAGGGCCGCCGTGGCCAGGCCCAGCCCGAGCACCATCAGCCCCAGCGTGTCGGCCACGGGCACGTCGACGGCCACGGCCGAGCCGAAGCCCCGCACCGCGCAGATGCCGTCGTCGATCGCCAGCCCTTCGAAGCCGAAGAGCGGCTTGCCGTTGTCGTCCTTGATCCGGGCGACCACGGTGGCCTTGCCGGTGTCGAGGTTGATCTTGAAGAGCTCGCTGGCCTTGCCGCCGCCGGGACCGACATCGTTGATGCCGTAGAGGGTCCCGTCCTTGTCGAAGTCGAGCCCGCCGTCCTGCAGGGTGACGGCGGTCAGGGGACCGATCGAGGTCGCCTTGCCGCTGACCAGGTCGAGGACCACGAGATCATCCTTGCCGTCCCCTCCAAGCCCGTAGACCGCGAGCAGGTTGCCGGCCAGCCCGGTCACCTCCGTCTCCTGGTTGCCCAGCCACGTGGCGTTGCCGGTGACCAGGTCCAGACGGTAGATCTTGAGCGGATCTTTGGGCGCGTCCGTGGACATGTAGAGGTTGCCGTCGTTGGCGAAGGTCAGGCCGGTGTCGGTGATGTCGACTCCGAGGCTGCCGACCGTCTCGCACTTGCCGGTGGTCCGGTCGCAGGTGACCATGCGGTCCTTGACGTCGTCGACGCCGTACAGGACCGAGCAGCCGGGCAGGAAGGCGAGCCCCTCGATGCCGTCGGAGCCCGTGGAGTTGCCGCTCACGGGGGAGGCGACGCCGGTCGCGAGGTCGATCCGGTAGAGCTTCTGGCTGCCGTCGGACTGAACGGTATAGCCGGTCCCTGCCAGCGCAGGCAGGGCGGTCGTCAAGGCGAGGAGGGACAGCGCAAGGGTTCGCTTCATGGTCAGCTCGAAGAAGTCGGCCGTTTGGCCGAAGACTACTACAGGTCTGAATATGTGGACAGGTCTGCGGTGTCTGCGAGCTGGAGTATCATCTCCGCCCCGGCCGGCCTCCCAGACCATGACGACATCCTCTTCAACCCTCCTCGGATCGCGCCTGCGAGTTCTCGCGGCGGCGGCGCTCTTCTCGTCGGGTGGAGCGGTGATCAAGTCGGTCTCCCTGAACGCGTGGCAGGTGGCGAGCTTCCGCTCGGCCATCGCCGCGGTGGCCCTGCTGCTGCTGATGCCGGAGTCGCGGCGCTGGCCTCCCCTGAAGGTGATCCTGGTGGGCACGGCCTATGCCGGCACCATGGTGCTGTTCGTCCTGTCGAACAAGCTGACCACGGCGGCGAGCGCCATCTTCCTGCAATCCACGGCGCCGCTCTACGTGCTGCTGTTGAGCCCCTGGCTGCTCAAGGAGCGGATCCGGGCCGCGGACCTGGTCTACATGACGGTGCTGGGGCTGGGGATGACGACGTTTTTTGTCGGGCTGGACCCGGTCTCGGCCACGGCGCCAAATCCCTGGCTGGGGAACGTGCTGGCCCTGCTGTCCGGGGTGCTCTGGGCGCTGACCGTGATGGGGCTGCGGGCGCTGGGGAAGGGCGGCGAGAACTGGGGTCCGTCCTCGGCCGTCTGGGGAAACGTGATCGCCTTCCTGGGCTGCCTGGCGCTGGCTCTGCCGGTGACGTCGAGCCGGCCGGTGGACTGGCTGATGGTGGGTTATCTCGGGGTGTTCCAGATCGCCGTGGCCTACGTCTTTTTGATTCGCGGGCTGCGGCAGGTGCCGGCGCTGGAGGCCTCGCTGCTGCTTCTCCTGGAGCCGGTGCTCAACC
>JANOCF010000494.1:0-1583 GCA_031412055.1 Holophagales bacterium
GTCAAGTTGGACCTCGGCGTCTCGGTGGCGCGCGGGGTTGGCGCGCGGGTGGATTACGACATCCATCTCTTCGACTCCGCGTCGGCCGGCCGCCTGCTCGAAGCCTTCGCCGCGTTGGTCGAAGGTGCCGCCGCGAGCCCGGACGCGCCCCCTGCCGTCCGCTCCAGCCCTGGAGGAGCTGGGCCGCCGCGAGGGGGCGACCCCCTTCGTAGCGCTGCTCGCTGCCTTTCAGGCCCTGCTCTTCCGGCTGACTCCGTACTCGGGACGGACGGACGTGGTCGTGGGCACCCCCGTCGACAACCGCGCCCAGGAGGAGACCGAGGGGCTGATCGGCCTGTTCGTGAACACCCTGCCCCTGCGCACCGACCTCTCGGGCGTGGCCAGCTTCCGCGAGCTGCTGGCGCGGGTGCGGGAGTCCTCCCTCGGTGCGTTCGGCCACCAGGACCTCCCCTTCGAGCGCCTCGTCGAGGAGCTGCAGCCGGAGCGGAGCCTGGCGCTCAACCCGCTGGTCCAGGTGACCTTCTCCCTCCAGGAGCGGGGGACCGACCGCGGCCTGGACCTGGAGGGGGTGGAGGCCGGGCCGCTCCAGGGCAGCGAGAGCCGCGGGGAGGGCACGGCCAAGTTCGACCTGGCCCTCTTCGTCGAGGAGACGCCGCGGGGAATGGTGGTCCGGCTGGACTGGGACACGGACCTGATGGACGAGACCGACGCCCTGCGCCTCCTGGAGTCCTACCGGACTCTCCTGGCCGGCATATCCGAAGATCCCTGGCGCCCGCTCTGGAGCCTGCCGGTCCTCCCCGAGGCGGCCCGCCACCAGCTCCTCGTGGAGTGGAACGACAGCGGCTCCCCCTGGCGGGACCTCCCGCTCGCCGAGCGCTTCGCGGCCCAGGCTGCCCGCACCCCGGACGCAATTGCCCTCGTTTCAGGGACCGACGCGTTGACCTACGCGGAGCTGGACCGCCGGTCGAACCGGCTGGCCCGGCGGCTGCGCGCGCTGGGCGTCGGCCCCGAAGCGCGGGTCGGCGTCGCCCTGGAGCGGACACCGGCTCTGATCGCTGCGTTGCTCGCGGTCCACAAGGCCGGCGGCGCCTACGTGCCGCTGGACCCCGCCTATCCGCGCGAGCGCCTGGCCCTGATCCTCCAGGACGCCCAGGAGGGGATGGTCGAGCCGGTCCTGGTCACCACGCCGTCCCTGCTCGGCCGGCTGCCCGTTTTCGACGGCCGGGTCCTCCTGCTGGACGAGTCCATGGAGGACGGCGACGAGCCTCTCTCGTTCCTGGCCGGCCCCGGCAACCTGGCCTACCTGATCTACACGTCGGGCTCGACGGGCCGGCCCAAGGGCGTGGCCATCGAGCACCGGAGTGCGGCGGCGCTCCTGGACTGGGCGGCGGAGGTGTTCGCGCCGGACGAGCTGTCGGGCGTCCTGGCCGCGACGTCGGTCACCTTCGACCTGTCGGTGTTCGAGATCTTCCTGCCCCTCACCCGCGGCGGCACGGTCGTGCTGGCGGAGAACGCCCTGGCGCTGCCCGAGCTGCCGGCCCGGGAGTCGGTGACCCTGGTCAACACCGTCCCCTCGGCCATGG
>JANOCF010000495.1:0-1967 GCA_031412055.1 Holophagales bacterium
CTCTCGTCCTGAGCCTCCTCCCGATCGGCCACGTCTCGGCCGACGGAATCGGTCAGTCTCTCTCGCTGTCCGCGGGCTTCGTCCGCTGGAACCCCAACCACCTCCTGGTCGAGCCCATCGGGGTCTGGTGGCAAGGTCTGCTGGACCCGTCCAGCTCCCGGGGTGAGGCCGTAGATCATCTCCGGCTTCTCAGCGTCTTCGCGGGATCGCTCGCAGCCGGGCTGTTCCGTCTGGGTGTCGCCAGCCGCCTCGCTTCGAGCCGTTTCGCCGCGAACCACGCGACGCTCTGGCTGGCCGCCAGCTCCGCCTTCGCCCGGCTCTGGATTCTGGACGAGGTCTACATGCTCCAGATGCCCGCGGTGGTCGCCGTCGCCCTGTTCACCCTGCGCTACCTGGAGCGTCCATCGCTCCTCCGGGCGGTGACGGCGGGAGCTTCCGTGACGCTGGCGGCGGCCTTCTTCGTCTCGAATCTCCTGCTCGGTCCGGCCCTGGCCGTTGCCTTGTGGAGGAAACGAGGACACGCCGCCGCGTTGCTGATAGGAAACCTGGCGACGGCTGGCGCGGTCTTCGCCGGGATCTGGGCTCTCTCACGGACTCCTCACGGGTTCGTCGACTGGCTGACCCGCTACGGGGGCGGAGCGCAGTCGCCCCGTGTGGAGGCGGCCTACGGTCTCCAGCCGACGCTCGCCGGCTTCGCGGAGTCCGCAAGCCGAGCCTTATACGGCTCCGCCTGCGCGCTCGTGGACCTGGCTCCCGCCGTGGCCACGTTCCGGGATGGCTTGCCGGTAGGACCGGAGATCGTCTGTAGTCTCCTGGCGTTTGCCGCCGCCGTCCTCGCGCTGCTCTACACCCTCCTCAACCGGCCCGATTCCCGTGCCGTCCTCCTGTTCACCGTCTGGACCGCCGCCGTCCTCGGCTTCGGAGTCTTCTGGAACAACTCGGACGACCAGTTCTACGTGCCGCTCTCGGTGGGTTTCGCGGCGTTGGCCGCCCGCATGCCGCTTCGACGGACCGTCGTGGCGCTAGGTCTCGCGGCCCTGCTCTGGAACATCGTCGATGTCGCGCAACGCCGGGTCTTCTACCCACGGCAGGAGCGGCTCGCGCTGGTCGAGAGGGAGTTGGGCGGAGCGGGCCTCATCGTCTACCCGGGATTCGACGAGATGGAGGTGCTGCTCGAACTGGAGCCGGGACGGTCCTCGGCCTCGATCACCGGCCACGCGACCCGGTCACCGTTCCAGGAGGGCATGAACGCCTTGGCCGAAGAGATTGAGGAGACCCTGGCGCAAGGGCGGCCGGTGGCGCTCGTGGACATCGTCGATGCCCCACCGAACCGGAGCCCCTGGAAGTTCCTGCGACGGATGGGCTACGACCACGCCCAGGTCGTGGAGGTCTTGAGACGGTTCCCGATGGAACCGGCCCGGCGGATGGGGCCGTTCAGCGTGCGATGGATCCGATCCGCCCCCGCCGATAAAAGCTCAGCGAGCTATCGCCGTACCGCCGTACATCGATCCGTACCAGCGGTCCGGCTTCGAGCGGCAGCTCCGCCCGGGTCGCGTGCTCGATGACCACCTCGCCGTCCTGCGCGAGGAGCGGCGCCACCTTCGTGGCCAGCTCCTTATAGGACTGGAACTCGTAGGGAGGATCGGCGAAGACCAGGTCGTAGGTGCCCCTCAGACGGCTCAGCCCCTCGGGAAGCGAGAGCTTGCGGATCTCGATCAGCTTCTCCCCCAGTTGGTCGGCATTCGCCTGCAACGTCTTGACCGCGCGGAGATCCTGCTCGACCGAGAGGACGGAGAGCGCGCCGCGCCCGAGCGCTTCCAGTCCCACCACTCCGCTCCCCGCGAAGAGGTCCAGGACCCGCGATCCTTCCAGGCGGTCGGCCCAGATCGAGAAGAGCGCTTCCCGGACCCTGCCTTCCGTGGGACGCGCTCCGGGAGGAACTACCAGACCGCGGCCGCGAAACTCGC
>JANOCF010000496.1:0-2271 GCA_031412055.1 Holophagales bacterium
ACCGGCCGGCCGGACACGGAGAAGCCCTCCACCGTGCCGTCGTTCAGGTTGATCTCGGTAACCGCGCAGGAGGCGGGAAGCGATCCGGGCTCGACCGCAAACCCGTGGTTCTGACTGGTGATGGCCACCCTGCCCGTGACCAGGTCGTGCACCGGCTGGTTGCCGCCGTGGTGCCCGAACTTGAGCTTGAAGGTCCGCCCTCCGAGGGCGAGACCCAGCAACTGGTGACCCAGGCAGATGCCCAGGACCGGCCGCGACGCCTCCACCAGGTCGCGGACCGACTCGATGATCCCCGTCAGCGGCTCCGGATCGCCGGGTCCGTTGGACAGCACGATCCCGTCCACCGGCAGGCCCAGGGCCTCGGAAGCCGGAGTCCGGGCCGGCAGCACGGTGACGCGCGCGCCCCGCTCGGACAGGGAGCGGAGGATGTTGGTCTTGATCCCGAAGTCGTAGACCGCCAGGTGGCAGCGCTCCCCGACCGATGGATCAGGCGCCAGCTCGTAGCGCTCGGCGCAGGTCACCTCGTCGACCAGCGCGCGGCCGGTCATGGCCGGGAAGTCGGCAAGCTCGGCCCGCAGCGAGTCGACGTCCGAGCGCTCCGTGGTGAGAACGCCCCGCAGCGCTCCCCGGTCGCGCAGCCGGCGCACCAGGGCCCGGGTGTCGATCCCGTGGAGCGCGGGCACTCCGAAGCGCCTCATGTACGAGACCAGGCTCTCCCCGCCCTGTCCCGACGGCTTGGCCGTGAACCGGCGCGCCACGAACCCTTCTACCCACGGGTGGAGCGACTCCGCGAAGTCCGGCCCGGTGCCGTAGTTGCCGATGTGCGGCTGGGTCATCACCACGATCTGGCCGCGGTAGGAGGGATCGGTCAGCACCTCCTGGTAGCCGGTCATCGAGGTATTGAACACGACCTCGCCGAAGCGGGTGCCCTGGGAGACGGCTTCCCCTTCGAAGACGCTGCCGTCTTCCAGGAGGAGCAGGCCGGTGGTCTTGATAGCAGTCGAGGGGAGCATGGCGTTGGCGCTAAGGCCGCGAAAGGGTATCATGGGCGGACTCGAACCGCTGTCCGACAGGAGTACCGAGCATGCGCCGCACCACTTCGGCCCTTTTGACTGTCCTGGCCCTCCTTCTGGCTGCCCCGCTGGCCGCCTACACCATCTACTTCAAGGATGGCCGCACCCTGCAGACCAAGGGCAAGCACAGGCTCGTCAACGGCGTCGCGGTCGTGACGCTGCTCAACGGCACCCAGGCCTCCTTCAACCCGCAGGAGATCGACGTCAAGCGGACGGACGAGGTGAACAAGACGGACCTCGGGGCGGCCGAGATCATCGACTCGGGCGCCCGCCAGGCTCCGGGAGCTCCACCGCCTGCCCCGAAGGAGCAGCGGATCTCCGACCTGATCAACAAGAACGGCGCGGGTCCGCGCAACGCGCCCCAGGCCCGGCGCGAAGCTTCGCAGGAGGGGGCCGCCACGAGCCGGGCGAGCGTCACCAAGACCCGGGCCGGCTACCCGGACTTCAGCCAGATCGCGCGCACCCCGACTCCCTATGCAGCGGCCGACGTCTCCGCCGAGCTCCGGCAGTTCTTTCTCGGGCAGAAGGCCGAGGCGGCGGACGTCTTCCAGGGAACCCAGGATGGACGGCCGCTGATCGTGGTCACCACCAGCTCGGAAAACTCGGTGTTCCGCGCCCTGTCCGTGGGTGCCAACGCCCTGCTGCACATCCGCGACCGGTTCCCCGGCAAGGTATCCGGCCTCGAGCTGCTCATGGTCACCCCGGCGCGCGAGCGGGCCGGCCAGTTCGTCCTCACGCCGGAGATGGCCGAGGAGCTCGTGGCCAAGAGGGTCGGGCTGGTCTCCTTCTTCATGGACAACGTCCAGTTCTGAGAGCTCCCCTCTGAAAAAGTGTTTGTGCTGCATGCCTGAAGTCCCGCTTCTTTCGGCCGGACACACCCTACAATCAACTTCGCGATCCTTTTCGGTCGAGGTGTACCGGTAACGAACCGGAGGGATCTTCCGCCTCTGTGCAAGGGGCATTGTTGTCGGTGTTGAGGGAGATATCGATATGAAGGCTCGTCTGGAGGTCTATCTACTGCCCCTCGCGGTGGCGGTCCTGTTCGTGCTCGGCTGGCACTTCTCCGTGAAATGGACGGGCAGCGACATCTTCCCGACCCCGAAGATGGTCGTCACCGGCACGGTGGAGCTGGCCCGCAAGGGCGTTCTCCTGAAGTACGTGGTCGCCTCGCTGTTCCGCGTCACCAGCGGCTACCTGC
>JANOCF010000497.1:0-2753 GCA_031412055.1 Holophagales bacterium
GCGGCGGACGGCCGCCCCGTGGCGGGCGCGCTGGTCTGGGCCGACGACCCCGGGGCGTTCAAGAGGACCGGTGTGGACGGCAGCTACAAGCTGTCCGGACCCGTGGGCCGGGAGCTGCACCTGACGGCAGTGGCGCCCGGCTTCTTCGAGGAGCTCGGCAGCCGGCTCGTGCAGGCCGGTGATCGGGGTGATCGGGGCGATCGGAAAGGCCCCACCGTGGCCTTGCAGCCCGCGCTCACGACGGTGGGGGTGGTGGTCGACGAGCAGGGGAAGCCCGTGCCGGGAGTGGAGGTCAAGGCGAAAGTTGCGGCCGCCGGTCCCATGCGCTCGGCAAGGATGTTCGACAGCGGCGGCACCACCCGCACCTCGGCCACGGGGCGCTTCCGCATCACCACCCTGATGCCCGACGTCGGTCACGAGCTGAAGCTCGCCAGGAAGGGGTACGCCCCGCTCACGGCCGAGCTGCCGCCGCTCGAAGCCGGGCGCGCCCCGGCCGAGCAGCGCTACGTGCTCCGGCGCGGCCGGATCGCCTTCGGCCGTGTCGTGGGCCAGGGCGACCAGCCCGTGGCCGGCGCCCGGGTCGTCCTGAGCCCCGCCCCCTCGGGCGACCGGTTCGCCATGATGATGCGGGTATGGGACGCTCCGGAGGGTCAGATCGAGGCCACCACCGACGCCGGCGGCCGCTTCGAGATCCCGGACCTTCCGGCCGGCACCTTCGAGCTGACCGCCAGAGGCTCCGGCTACGCGCCGACCATCGTGCCGGGCCTGCAGGTCCCGGCGGGGGGCGGCTCCACCGATCTCGGCACCGTCATGCTGGTGCCGGGAGTGATCCTGGAAGGGATCGTGGTCGATCCCCGGGGCCGGCCCATTGAGGGCGCGGAGGTGTTCGCCGCCGAAGCCACGGGAGACATCCTCCCCAGGAGCGGGCCGGACAGCACGCCCGCGGCCGTCACCGGGCAGGACGGCTTCTTCCGGATCGAGGACCGGCGCGCCGGGGAGACCGTCAACGTGGACGCGCGCCGCGCCGGCTTCGCGCCGGGCGGCGCCCCCGGCGTCCTGGCACCGACCGAGGAGCCGGTGCGGATCGTTCTCAAGCCCTCGTCCGCCGTGGAGGGGCGGGTTGTCGACGCGGACGGCAAGCCCGTGGCGGGCGCCGAGGTCTCGCTCATTCCGACCGAGCCGACGGCCATGAGCCGCGGTTTCGTCATGTTCACGACGACCTCGACGCGGTCCACGCTCTCCGCGGACGACGGCTCCTTCCGCCTGGAGGACGTGGCGCCGGGCGCCGTCGAGCTGCGGGCCGAGGCCGCGGGCAAGCAGGCCGGGGTGCTGTCCAACCTGGAGGTCTCCTCCGGCCAGGACCTGAAGGGTGTGGAGCTCGTGCTCGCCACCGCCGCGGTCGTGGAGGGCCGGGTGCTCGCCGGCGGCAGGCCCGTGCCCGGCGCCGAGATCCAGACCGTGGAGCCCGACATGGGCCGGGGCACGCGCTTCTTCATGATGGCCAGGGCCACCAGCGACGGCGACGGCTACTACCGTCTCGACGGCATCGCGCCGGGCACGCGCACCCTCCAGGCGGAGCACAAGTCCTACAGCAAGACCGTGCGCGAGCTGGCGGTGAGGGCCGGGGTGAACAGCCTCGACATCTCCCTGGAGAAGGGCGCGGAGATCTCCGGCCGGGTGGTGGGGGACTACGGCCGTCCCGTGCCGAGCGCGCGGGTCCTCCTGGTCGAGGGCAACCGCTTCTGGGACCTCCCGAGCGCCACGAGCGGAGCGGACGGCTCCTTCACGATCGAGGGCGTGACCGACGGCACCTACCGGATCAAGGGCGAGAAGGAGGGCTACGCCGGAGGAGAGGGGGACGAGCTGACGGTTGCGGGC
Organism: Holophagales bacterium; assembly: GCA_031412055.1. GTDB lineage: Bacteria > Acidobacteriota > Thermoanaerobaculia > Multivoradales > UBA5704 > DATMER01. Next base: position 1,879 of record JANOCF010000497.1, read on the forward strand.
TCGGTGTCGGGCGTCGAGGTGAGGCTGACCACCGGCGGCGTTATCGTGGGCCAGCTCAAGGGGCTCGACTTCACGGAGCTGTCGCAGGTGCGTGTCCTCGCGGCGACGCGCGGCGCCGGCCAGACGGGGAAGGTATCGCCGGACGGCTCCTACCGGATCGAGAACGTCGGTTCCGGGGAGCACAGGGTGATGGCCACGGTCCGGGGAGAGCGCCAGGCCGAGGGGAGGATCATGCTGGAGCCGGGCGAGACCGAGGTGCGGCTGGACCTGGACTTCGCGGAGGGCCTGGTGCTGACCGGCCGGGTGACGCGCAACGGCGAGGCGGCGAAGGGGAACATCGTGTCGCTGGACGGCCCGTCCGAGCGTTTCATCGAGACCGACCACGAGGGGCGCTTCCGCTTCGACGGGCTGGAGGCCGGCCGGTACGAGCTGGTGGTCATGAACCGCAAGATGGAGAGCGCGCACAGGGAGACCCTGGATCTCGCCCGGGACGACGACGTCGAGATCCGGCTCGCCACGGTTTCGCTGGCCGGCCGGGTGGTGGACTCGTCCGACCGCAGCCCGATCTCCGGCGCCGCGGTGGCGATCCTGGCCGCGGACGGCAGCGAGGACGTCGGCTTCTTCACGCCGGAGTCGAGGACGGACTCCGAGGGCGGATTCCGGCTGCCGGACGTGCCCGAGGGGACGTGGAAGCTGAGGGCGATCCTCGCCGGCTATGCGCCGGGGGAGTTGGACGTGCAGGTGGAAGCGGGCTCGCCGCCGGAGGACGTGGAGATTCCGCTCCAGGCCACGGAGGGTGTGACGCTGGAGGTGCTGCTCGCCTCGGGCCGCGCGCCCGAATCGGTGAGGACGGCGGTGATCGATCCATCGGGCCG
>JANOCF010000498.1:0-2367 GCA_031412055.1 Holophagales bacterium
ATGAGGCCAAACCAGAGTCCTCCACACGGCCTGCTGCTCAGCATGCGGCGCGCGTCAGTCAGGCCAGTCCTGCGGCAGCCATTTCGAGCCAACAAAGGCTCGTGCCCCCCGGACGCAGCCGGTGCGCGCAGGACAAAAGAAGGTGACCGGGACCTGCGTGCCCAAGGCAGGCCCCGGCCTCTCACTGCCCGGCGTTGTTTGCGCCTGAGGCAGCGTGGTGGGTTACATCGCTTGTCAAAGAACTGGCGGCGTCCGCTCCGTGCACAACGGAGCTTTCCGGAAACATTCCGGAGGACGCGCCGAACATTTCCTGCCGTTCACCGAGCATTTCGATGCCGCTACCGAGCATTCCGGAAGGACTCGGAGACCTTCCTCAGCCTCTCGGAACCGTTCGCTTCGCGCAGCGAAGGTCTCCGACCTCGAAGCCGAAGGCTCACGAGCCTTGCCAGGATGTCCGCTTCCCCAAGGGAATGCTTCGACGACGCCCCGTTGTGCTCGCGAAGCCGCAGCGAATGTTCCAGTGCGCTCAGCAAATGCTCGGCGAGCTTCGGTTATGCGCGGACCTTCGTGGCCCAAAGGCAATTATCCAGAATTGGAGGCCGGCCGCAAGACCTTTTCAGGTCGAAAAGGAAGGTGAGCGTACGTATCTCGTGCGGTCACGTGAATTTTCCGCCGGATTTAACCTTGACTTCGACTCTGACCCGGGCCTAGCATCACCGAGCATCGCAGCCATGCAGATTTGGCGGATTGCGGTTCTTTGACAACTGAATCCATGTATCAACAGGCGGGCCCTGTGGGGCCGGGGTCCGCCTGCCTGCGTCTGCAAGGAGGCCGGAGCTGCGCTCTGGATGCGCAGCTCCGGCTCCTTCGCGGCCTGGCCTCACGCCATCGTCTGCACGTACTCGCCGAGACGGTCGAAGCTCTTGGACATGCCATCCGACATCCCCGTCTGGAGCGCCGCGTCGCGAGCCTCCGCCGACGGATAGAGGATCCGGTTCGTCATCATCGTCTTGCCGTCCTCCTCGGAGAGGAGCAGCGTGTTGATCGTTTCAGGCCAGTCGCCGCCCCACGATTCGGTAGAGACGAGACGCTCGTGCGGCACGACCTCCTGATACACACCGTTCATCGCCATCTCGGTGCCGTCGGCGCGGCGCCAGACGAAGCGCCACGCCCCACCCGGGCGGAGGTCGATCTCGCAGACGGGCATGGTCCAGCCTTCCGGACCGAGCATCCAGTGCGGCACGTGCCTGGGGTCGGTCCAGGCGCTGAAGACGAGCCTGCGCGGCGCGTCGAAAGCCCGGGTGACGACGATCTCGCGGTCCGTGGGCGTGGTGATCGTCATCGTGCTGGCCTGCTCACTGTTCATCGTGGTCATGGTTCTTCTCCTTTGCTTTGAGGTGCTCGAGGTACTCATCCAATCGAGCGAAGTTCTTTTCCCAGAGACGGCGATAGGTCTCAGTCCATTCGGCGACTTCCTTGAGCGGCGCCGCCTCGATCTGGCAGGGGCGCCACTGCGCCTCACGGCCGCGCGTGATGAGGCCGGCGCGCTCGAGCACCCGCAGGTGCTTGGAAACGGCGGGGCCGCTCATCGGGAACGGCGCCGAGAGCTCCTTGACCGTGGCCGGACCGTCGGCGAGCCGCGCGAGGATCGCCCGGCGGGTGGGATCGGCGAGGGCTGAAAACGTGGTGCTCAAGGGATCTTCTGTAGTCATGTATTCCTACCCGCAGTTCTTTACCTAACCTACAGGTTAGATAACCTAATGGTTTTATACACCCGGTGGATTGGCCTGTCAAGCGCTTTGAGGCGATATAGTCCACATCGTGTCCGATGGCTTTGATACAGCACTGCGATTCGAGAACCTCCGCCGCCGCTTTGGGCGGCTCTCCGTGCTGGAGGGGGTATCGGGGAGCGTCGGGCCGGGGCAGGCGCTGCTGGTGACCGGCCCCAACGGCTCGGGCAAGAGCACCCTGCTGCGCTGCCTGGCCGGGCTGCTCTCCCCGGACAAGGGGAAAATCGAGTCCCGGGAGGAAGGCCGGGCGCTAGATACGGACGCGCGGCGCCACCGCGTGGGCTTCGTGTCTCCCGACCTGGCGCTCTACTCCGAGCTGACGGTGGCGGAGAACCTGGAGTTCTTCGCCCGTCACCGGCGCACCAGCCCGGCGTGGGGGTTTGAGATCCTGGACCGGCTCGGCCTGCCCACGGACCGGATGGGGGGAACGCTCTCCTCCGGCATGCGCCAGCGCCTGCGCTGGGCCTGGGCACTTCTCCACCGGCCCCGCCTGCTTCTCCTCGACGAGCCGTTCCAGAACCTGGACGCTCCTGGAGAGCAGGGCACCCGCGACCTGCTGCGCGAGCACCTGGACCAG
>JANOCF010000499.1:0-5435 GCA_031412055.1 Holophagales bacterium
TCCCGTGTGCAGTAGGAACGGTTGGGCGAGCCCTCCGGGAAGATTAGCAACAGCCGCGTCTGCACTTCGTCGCGTGAAGTAAGGAGCGGCAGCCTCATCGATCACCATAGAGTCGGTCGCACACCTCGTCAATGTCCTTCCGCGACGGGGAAAGAGGAAGCAGGCGGGTCAAATCCGCCAGAGCGGCAGCGGGAGGCAGCGGCATGGACTCCAACTCGAACGCCGATACGGCGACGGTCCCGCTGATGCACCGGAAGGCGCGATCGGCAGTGGAGCTGTTCAAAAAGGCAGAGAGCGTCTGCGTATCTACGGCTGGCCTGGGAACAACTGGCACAATCATGTTGAGGTGGTTCTCGACCGTTACCGCTCCGTGCTTATCGATGAAGGACTGCGGCAGCTCGGCGGCGATCAGGCGGCGCGCCTGCTCCTTTGCGGTGGTGCGCTGGAGCAACACGCAGGGCTTCCGGACGAGCAGGAAGTCCTCGCCGTCACACACGGCAAAATAGGGAGCATGGTTGCGACGAGCCGCGCGGAATGAGAACACACCGTCAGCACCCACCGCCTCGGCCCAAAGGATTGGAACTGTTCCGCGCTCGGGATGCTCACGCAGCCGGGATTTGAAGCGATTCCACACAAGCGGCCCTGTGCTGACGCCGTAACCCCAATCCGCTAGTCGGGTCGGGAAGGTTCCAAGCCGAGCGGCTATTCCCGTTGCCGTGCGCGTGCGAGGGATGATCCAAGGCTGATCAGTGCGCGGGGGCAAGGGCACATCGACAGCGTGCGATACATCAACCGAAGAACCTTCGACTTCTACGAAGTGGACCTGAACTTTTCTAGCTGATGAGCCACGACGGAATACAGCGAGCAGAGTCTCTTGCAGAACATTGTCAAAAACGCCTGAACGCTCCGACACGAAGTCCAGTGCGAAGGGAGCAGCCTCAGCCGCGAGAAGCGCCCGTAGATTTTTGTGATACTCACCGCAAAGAAAGCTCGTCGGTGCCACATAGGCCACAATGCCATCAGGCCGAGTCTTCCTTACAGCAAGATCCAGGAAAACCCCATACAGGTTCGCATGCCCGAAAAGACTCCGCTTGTACACACCGCGCAGTTCAGGGGATAGCGTGATCCGGCCATAAGGTGGGTTGCCGACGACTAAATCAAAGTCACCAGGCTCATGCCGGGTGAGGCTATCGCATACATGGATTGGCCAGAGTTGGTCATCACCAGAGAAGCCAACCAGCTCGTTGAGTGTAGCGTCCAGAAAAATGAGCGACATCCAAGCTGCGAAGGCATCGATCTCGAAGCCTACCAGCCGGTTCGTCAGGTTGCGGAGAAGCACTCGTCGGTCGCAGCCCTTGAGCGAAGAGATCATCCTCTGCGCAACAGGTCCAAGAAAAGCACCACCTCCGCAGGCGGGATCCAGTACGCGACAGCGCTCCCAGTCAACGCCGGCAGCCGACGCAAGGTCAAGCAGCCGGCGGACAACGGTCGGTGGTGTATAAAAGACACCATGCTTGGATCGGTAGTCCTCCGGCAACATCCCTGCATATGTGCTGCCTATCAGGTAGCTGGCCTCCTCGACTGGGCGGGTGGCGGCCAGTTCTGCCAGAGCAGCAGCTACAGCTAGAGTCTCACGATCAAGTGAGCGCAAAGCACATGAAGGAGATGGGCGCAGGGCGCGCGAGGGTCGAGGAGAGAGCTTCGACCAATAGTGTGAGATGACAGACGCCACGAAGGACTGCGCATAGGCGAGCCTGAGCTTGGGAGGCGTCGACTCCGCAAGCGTCCTCGCCCGGCCCTTGAGAGGCGCTGCCGAGGGTTCCGGAATCAACTCCTCACCCGAAGTCGATTCGAGTGGACGGAGGGTTAGAGCTCGCTGGAGGCCGTCTGGCCGTCTCGCCATGAGGTCTAGAGTATGACGAACAGAGGGTTCCCTGTGAAGTATCGAGGAGGAGTTCCTCAACCTACAAACCAGCCCCGAGTCGCACTGCTGTCCTGAGGGTCCCTATCCGTTCATCGGCGGCCCTGCACACCCTTCCCCCGCGCACCTTCCTTTAGAGGGACAGCCCCTCTCGCCATCCTCGGCCGGGAGCCGGTGCCGTCCGGAAAGGAAGCTGCCATGCCGCGCTTCGTCTTCTTCCTCCTGACCCTGGGGCTGCTCGCTGCCCAGAGCCACACCGGGTCCGCGATTCTGGAGGCCGTGCTCTCCTCCGATTCCGTCGATTCGGGCGAGTCCCGGCCCGTGGGTGGGACATGGACCCTGACGGCTCGACAACCTCCTCGCAGGAAACCCCTGACCGAGGCTGGGAGATGGACCGGACGGTTAAAGCTATTTCCCTTTCCACAGTCAGATTCCGGGTGCCCCTCGCACGGGACGCGGCACGCCACGATCCGTCCCTCCGTTTCCGGCAGTGAGCGCTATGTGGATGCGGGTTGATGGAGAAGCATCCAGGACGTCCCGAACCTGTCGCGGAGCATCGCGAAACGGTTGGCGAAAGGTGTCCTTTCCATCTTCATGAAGATCTCCCCACTTTCCGACAGCAGGGCGTATAGCCGCTCCGCGTCCTCCTCACGGTCCAGAGAGACGGTAAGGTAGGCGCTTCGCATCGGTTCCGCGTGCGGAATGTCCGCACCCATGAGCACCGTCGGGCCGATCTCGATGCGGGCGTGAAGGACTTTGTCCTGCCAGTCGGCCGGCAGGTTCGGATTGGGCTGGTCGCCGTGCCGCACCATCCCGGTGATCCTGCCGCCCAGGTGCTGCTCGTAGAAGTGGAACGCCTGCTCGCAGGTCCCGCGATAGTTGACGTAGATATCGAGTCGCATTCAGTACCTCCCTCGCATCAAAGAACTTACGAACCTGGACCTACGGCACCCGCCGCCCCGGAGTCCACGGCGCCCCTGCTGCCGTGAAGGCCTTCTCCAGCTTCGCCAGGTCGCCCGCGATCAGCGCCTTCAGGTCGCGCTCCAGCGCATCCAGCCCGGCCGCGGCAATCTCCAGGTCGCGCCTTTGGGTCGCCGTCGGCATCTGCCGCGTGTGCCAGTGGCCGAACCTGATTGCCCCCACGCGCTCACCGATCGATGGGATGTCCGGCTCGGAGAGGTTCTGCCGCGCCGGGTCGCCCTGGAGCCGCCGCTCGAGCTCCGCGACCGCCTGCCCCACCGCGTCCAGCCGGGCGTAGAGCGCAGGTCCGCCTTGGGAGTCTCTCCCAGCGTCGCCCGCATCCGCCGCAGCTGGTCCTGGATGAGGCCGAGCTCCGACGCGGCCGACGCCAACCGCCGCCCCGCCTCCGCCGTCTCCGACTGGAAGGCGGCCACCGCCGCCGGGTCGGTGCCTGGCGGCAGGTTCGGCACCGGCTTCACCTCGAACGACTGCGCCGCACCCAGTGAACGGACTCCGCTCGCCGACACCACCACCAGCTCCGCCGAGTAGCGCCCGGGCGCCACCAAGGGGCCTACTCCCGGAGCATCCCAAGGCGGCCGGAAGGCCGGCGGGTCGAGCACCACCGGGTCCGGGACCGGACCGCGCAGGTCCCAGCTCACCCGGTGCAGCCCTTCCTTGGCCGGCCCTTCGATCCACCTCACCTTGCGCCCGGCGGCGTCCGAGACGATCAGCAGCACCTTCGCGTCCGTCTCCAGCGCTTCGGCCCGCAGCCGGTCGAAGCCGGGGAAGGACACGTCGGCTCCCTTTTCGCGCAGCGCTTTCTCGCCGGCCTTCCGCGTCTCGCTCGCGGAGGTCGGCTCCTCGCGCAGGAAGTAGGTGAAGAGGGCGCCGTGGGGCGGGTTCGGGGTGGTGAAGTCGTCGGTGCCGAGCTCCGGACGCCCCGGTGCCTGTCCCGGCTGGCTGGGCACGAACCACCAGGCGTCGCGGACCGGGAAGAGCACACCCTCTTGCGCGAGCGCCGCCGTCCCCGCCACCGCCGCCACCGCCGCCACAAGACCGCGCAGCGGCGTGTAGTCGTCGAGCACGTAGATGCCTCGGCCGAAGGTGGCGCCCACCAGGTCGCTGTCGCGCCGGTGCAGCTTCACGTCGCGGAACGGGATCGTCGGCGCGCCCCCCAGCTTGTGCCAGTGGGTACCCCGGTCGAGACTGAAGTAGAGGCCGCGCTCGGCGCCGAGGAAGAACAGGTCGGGCTGAACATGATCCTGCTGCAACGCCCAGACGATCTCCCCCGGCGGCAGGTCCCCCGCCATCGAGCGCCAGGTGCGGCCCAGGTCGGTGCTCTCGAAGACATAGGGTTTGAAGTCGCCGGTCTTGTGGTTGTCGGCGGCCACATAGACGGTGGCGGCGTCATGCAGCGACATTTCGACGTCGTTGACGAAGGACAGCGCCGGCAGCCCGGGGATCGCCGCCGCGCGGCTCCAGCTCCGGCCGCCGTCGGTGGTGACCTGCACCAGGCCGTCGTCGGTGCCGACCGCCAGCGTCCCCTCCCGGAGGGGCGACTCCGAGATGGCCGTGGTGGTGGCGTACTTCGACATCGCATCGTTGTCGTACAGTGAATCGACGCTCCAGACCCGCCCGAAGAACTTCTGCTCGTAGCGGCTCCGCCCTTCTGTCAGGTCGCCGCTGACCGGAGTCCAGCTTCCGCCCCGGTCGTCGCTGCGCCAGATCCGTTGCGAGCCGTAGTAGATCCGGTCGGGGCGGTGCGGGCTCACCAGCAGCGGCGAGTCCCAGTTCCACCGCTCCGGCACGTCGCCCTCGGCGGGCTGGGGGCGGATCGCCAGGCCCTCTTCGTTGCGCCGGTCCTTGCGGTGGAGCATCCCCTCTTGAAACATCAGGTAGAGGAGGTCGGGGTCGCGCGGGTCGAAGGCGACGCCGTAGCCGTCGGCGCCGAGCGGCACGTACCAGTCCTGGTTGCGGATGCCGTCCGCGTTGAGGGTGCGCGACGGGCCGTGCAGGGTGCCCAGGTCCTGCGCCCCGGCCAGGATGTCGTAGAACGGCTCGCGGTTGTTGAGCGCCACCTTGTAGAACTGTGAGACCGGCAGGTTCGGGAAGTGCCGATAGGTTCTCCCCTCGTCGAAGCTCTCGTAGAGTCCGGCGTCGGTGCCCACCAGCATGTGGTCGCCCCCGCCGCTATTCGGGTCGATCCAGAGGGCATGGTTGTCGCTGTGCTTGTCGTGCCCGGTCTCGAGGATCTCCATCGTCGCGCCGCCATCGCGGGTCACATGGAGGAAGACGTCCATCTGGTAGACCCGGGCGGCGTCGAGGGGTGAGGCCTCGATCTCCTGGTAGTAGTGGGGACCGGTGCCGCCGGAGATGTAGCCGTTGCGCCTCTCCCAGCTCTCGCCCCGGTCGCGCGAGCGGTAGAAGCCGCGCCCGTCCTCCTCGCCCTCCTCGTCGCCGGCTTCGATCGTGGCGTAGACCAGGGACGGGTCGGCGGGGGTGACGGCGAGCCCGATCTTTCCCATGTCCCCGCCCGGCAGGCCTGTCTTCACCT
>JANOCF010000500.1:0-3472 GCA_031412055.1 Holophagales bacterium
TCCAGGAGGGTCTGCCGGGCCTGGGGCTCATCGCTCTGCGTGAGCAGGAACATGGCCTTCTCCTTGTTCTCCGCGGAGTGCCTGCCGCGCAGGTACTGCTGGACCAGGGGGAGGGCGCGCTTCGGGTTGGAGTCCATCATCCCGGAGAGGGCGTAGAGCTTCAGCTCCTCGTCCTCCTCGGCGGCCGGCTGAACCGGGTGGCCCGAATCGGCGCGAACCTCCACCTCCAGCGCGCGGGCGTCGTCGAGCCAGGCGCTCTTCGGGAAGGAGGAGGCGAGCTGGCGGATCGTAGCCAGGGCGTCGGAGTCCCGGCCCGCCTTGTGCTGGGCGTACGCCTTCCAGTAGAGGCCCGCGTCGGCCTCGGAACCGCCGCGCTCGGCGACCTTGCCGAAGATTGCCGCCGCCTCGGTCCAGCGGCCCTGGTCCAAGGCCTGCTGGCCGGAGCGGTACAGCTCATCCTTGGCAGTGCCCGCCGCGGGCGCCGCGAGCGAGGCCTGCTGGACCTCCGGGCTCGCGCCGGCCATCTCCGGGCAGGCCGCGAGGAACAGGGGGAGCAGCAAGACCAGGGTCTTCATGCTTGTCATATTGATCTCTCCTACAGAGTTCGTTTGGGGTCGGAAGGGGTCGTGCGGGCCGACCGCTCCAGTCGCTCGCCGAGGATCCGCACCTTGAACAAGAGGGCCTGCTCGTCGATCCTCTCGCGCAGTGCATCCATCTCTTCGGGAGAAGTCTCGTCCGGCACATGGGCGAGCTCCAGGAGGAAGGGCTCCAGCTCGTCGAGCAGGGCTGCCAGCCGCATGCGCCTGCCGTGGCGCGCCGACTGGCGGTACAGGCGGTTCGCCGCCAGGAGGTCCTGCGCCCAGGCGCGCTCGGCCGAGAGCTCCAGCGAAGTCCCGGGCTCCGCGTTCGCCAGCTCCACCAGCAGCCGCTCGGAGCTTTCCAGGTGGCCGGCCACGGCCCCGGACAGGATCCGGTCGCGGGACGGCTCGGGCAATGTCCGGACCTGCTGAGTCTCCGACTGCGGAGACGGGGGCCAAAGACGGCCGGCGAGGAAGCCCATCGCCAGCAGGAGGAGCGCCGAAGCAGCCAACGCCAGCCTCGGGCCGGAGAGGAAGCTCCAGAACGACCGCGGAGCCCGCTGAGACTCAAGCTCGGGCCGGAGCCGTGCCCAGACCCGGGCGCCATATCCTTCCGGCCTCTCGGGCACGGGCAGGGCCTCGCCGACCGTCGCGAGCACCCTCTCCAGGGCCTCGTAGCGGGCACGCATCTCGGGCAAAGCCGCGAGCGCGGCGCGGATGCTCTCCGGGTCGTCGGCCTCGCCATAGTGGTAGAGGATCAGGTCGTCTTCGGTGAGCTTCATGATGAGGACCTCGCGGTTGACCTCGTGGTTGGGCCCTGGACCAGCGGCTCCAGGGCGCGCCGCAGTTTGCGGACGGCGCGGAAGATCGCCTGCTTGCCGGCGCTCTCCCGCAGACCGAGATGACGGCAGATCTCGGCGATGGGCCGGTCTTCGAAGTGGCGGAGGACGAACGCCGTCCTCTCCATGGGGCTGAGATCCGCGAGGGCGGCGCGCACCGAGCGCTGGACCTCCTGGCTCAGCGCGGCCCGCTCCGGCCCCGGCTCGGGAGAGGGGAGCGGCTCCGGCTCTTCGAAGGGGGCTTCCGGGAGGCTGCGGCGGCCCTTTCTCATGACTTCGATCGCCGTGTTGACTGCGATACGATGGAGCCAGGTCCCGAATTGAGCCCGTTCGTCGAAGCGCCCCAGGGAGCGGTATGCCCGGAGAAAGATCTCCTGGACCGCGTCCTCGGCCGTTGCCTCGTCGCCGGTGATCCGCCAGGCGATCCGGAAGACCCGGTCGCTGTGGCGCTCCACCAGTCCGCGGAAGGCTTCGGGGTCGCCCTTCCGGGCTTGCTCGACGAGGGCTGCATCGTTCGGCTCCATGCGTCTCCTTTAGACGGGGCCGGGGGCTGGCGGTTAGCCGGCAGGAACTTCGTAGCTCGGAACAGCAAACCTTGGGGCCTCTTCGTGCGTCTAAGGAGCAGTATGGCAGGGAGGAGATTTTTGATGGAGATGAAGAGACGCCGGATCGTCTGCGCCTTGATCCTGCTGGCCCTATCGATCCCGGCGGCGTGGGCAAAACAGGGCGAGCGGCAGCCCGCGGCGAAAAGCCCATCCCGCCCTCCCTACGCCGTGAGCCGCGCCACCGGGCCTATCAAGGTGGACGGCAACCTCGACGATCCGGCCTGGCAGACGGCGGCCGTGGTCGAGCTCGCCTACGAGACCCGTCCCGCGGAGAACACGCCCCCTCCGGTCAAGACCGACGTCCTGATCACCCACGACGACGACAACCTCTACGTCGGCTTCCGCGCCCAGGATCCCGACCCGTCGGCGATCCGGGCCCACCTGTCCGACCGGGACAGCGCCTACGACGACGACTTCGTGGGCATCGTGCTCGATCCGTTCAACGACGAGCGCCGGGCTTTCGAGTTCTTTATCAACCCGTTCGGCGTCCAGATGGACATGTTCATGGACGACGTGGGCGGCAACGAGGACGCCTCCTGGGACGCCCTGTGGACCTCCTCCGGCCGGATCACCGAGACCGGGTACGAGGTGGAGGTCGCCATCCCTTTCAGCTCGCTTCGCTTTCCGCGCAGCGAGGGGGAGCAGACCTGGGGCTTCGACGCGCTCCGCTTCTACCCGCGCAGCCAGCGCCACCGGATCGCGAGCCAGCCCACGGACCGCGACGTGAGCTGCTACCTCTGCCAGGTCTCCAAGATGACCGGCTTCGCCGGAGTCACTCCCGGGCGCAACGTCGAGCTCGTCCCGACCGTCACCTCGATCCGAACCGACGCCCGGAATGGCTTCCGGGACGACGACCGTCTGATCGAAGGAGAGCTGGAGACCGAGCCGGGCCTCACCGCCAAGTGGGGAGTCACCCCCAACCTGACCCTGAACGGCGCCATCAACCCCGACTTCTCGCAGGTGGAGGCCGACGCCGCTCAGCTCGACATCAACACCACCTTCGCCCTGTTCTTCCCGGAGAAGCGGCCGTTCTTCCTGGAAGGCGCGGACTTCTTCACCACGCCGCTTTCCGCGGTCTTCACCCGCAATGTGGCCGATCCCGAGTGGGGCGTGAAGCTCACCGGCAAGGAGGGCAGGAACGGCGTCGGCGTCTTCGTGGCCCAGGACGACCGGACGAGCTTTCTGATCCCGGGCAGTGAGCGCTCCTCCGCCGTCTCGCTGGATATGGCGAGCACCGACGCCGTTCTGCGCTACCGCCGGGACCTGGGGCCGTCCTCGGCGCTCGGCGTGCTCCTGACCAGCCGCGAGGGAGAGGGCTACTCCAACCAGGTGGCCGGGATGGACGGGCTCTACCGGATCAACGATACCGATGCCGTCCGCGCCCAGTTCCTGACCTCGCAGACCGAGTACCCGTCGGCCATCGTCGGCAATGCCGGCAATGCCGGCAATG
>JANOCF010000501.1:0-2472 GCA_031412055.1 Holophagales bacterium
ACGTGGTCTGGGCTTTCGCCACCTACGCGGGCGTGGAAAGAGCTGTCAGGGCTGAGGTTCTACGCCTGCCAGAGGGCACACAGGTGGTGAGCTGGTCCAGAGTGGAACGCTAGGAATCCTCACCCCCTGTCCCCCTCTCCCATCTCCCACCCAGAACCCCCCGCCGGGAGAGGGGGAACGTCTTCAGACTTTGTCGGCTTCGCTTCAGCCGGGATTGCCCGCATGCGTCCCCCCTCTCCCGGGGTTGGGCGGGCGGGAGATGGGAGAGGGGGACAGGGGGTGAGGACTCAAGGCCGGATCACGACCTTCAGCGCCTCTTTGCGCATCATGCTGCGCAGCGCCCCTTCCAGGTCGTCCAGGGGGCGCTCGGAGGAGAGCAGGGCCTCGGGATGGAGCGTGCCGCTCGCCAGGAGATCCAGGGCGCGCCGGAAGGTCGGAGGCCGGTGGTGGTAGGCGCCCCGGATGGTCAGCTCGCCGTAGTGGATGCGGTGCGTGTCCAGGGAGATGGTGGTGCCGGGCCGGCAGCCGCCGAACAGAAGAACCGTTCCACCCGGCCGGGCCGATTCGAGGGCATCCTCCCAGGCCACGGGAGAGCCGGTCGCCTCGATCGCGAGATCGAAGCCGTCGCCGCCCCGGGCGTAGCGTCTCAGGCGCGCCGCTTCGGCTCCGTCCCTGCCCACTTGGACCACCTCGCTCGCCCCGACCTGGCGCGCCACCTCCAGCCGCTGCGGGTTGGGATCGGCAAGCACCACGTGATGCCCCTCCCGGAAGCTCGACAGGACGTCCACAAAGAGAATCCCGATGGGGCCGCCGCCGTAGATCACGACCTCCGAAGATCGGTCCAGCCGGCAGACCTCCAGGCCGTGCAGCACGCAGGCGAGCGGCTCGGCCAGGGCGGCGATCTCGGGGGCGAGCCCTTCGGGGATGACGTAGGTGCTGACCTCGGCGAAGCGCCGCGGCACGAGGATGTACTCGGAGAAGGCCCCATTCAGGTACTGGAGATGAGAGCAGAGGTTTTCCCGGTCCCGCAGACACCATTCGCAGGCGCCACAGGGCGCGGAGTTCGCCACGACCACGCGATCGCCAACCTTCCAGCGAGTCTGCTCCGGCCCTGCCGAGGCGATACTTCCCGCCATCTCGTGGCCGAACGGAGTCGGAACATGGAGCATCCGCGGATGCCCGCCACGGCGCAGCACCTTGACGTCCGTACCACAGGTGGTCGCCGCTTCGATGCGCAGCAGCAGCTCGCCCGGTCCGGGCTCGGGCACGGGGACCTCCCGCAGCTCCACCCGCTCCGGCCCCAGCAGGAAGACCGTCCGCTGCCGTTTAGGAATGCTCACGAAGTCGTCTCCTCGGGGAGCAGCAGCACCTTGAGAGCCCGGCGCTCCCGGGCGAGAGTCACCGCCTCTTCGAAGCGGGATAGCGGGAGCCGGTGGGTGACCAGCGGGGAAGGATCCAGCCGGCCGGTGACCATCAGGCGATGGACCTCGCGCTGCTCGGCCAGCGACCCGGAGTAGGTCGCGATCACCTTTCCCTCGTTCTTGAAAAAAGCGTTGAGATCGAAGCCGGCCATCTCTCCGGCTCCGGCATGGGCGAAGAGCACCACCGTCCCTCCAGGACGAATCCACCCGAGAGCCATGGCCAGCGCCTCGGGTCCGCCCGCCGTGTCGAAGACCACGTCCGCGCCGAGCCCGCCCGACAGCTCATCCACCGCCTGCCGCGCCTCCTTGGGAGGGACCGCGGAGTCAGCGCCCAGATTCAGGGCGAGCCGCAGCCGGTCTTCCAGGGGATCGGAGACTACGATCCGCAGTCCAGGATGAACGGCCTTCAGCACCAGCAGATGGAGGAGCCCCATGCTGCCTCCGCCGACGACCGCTATGCAGCCGGGAGGAGGGATCTCCGCCAGCCGTGCGTGCTTGATACCGCGCAGCACGCAGGCCGCGGGCTCCAGGAAGACTGCGGCCTCATCAGGCACATGGGGCGGGAAGCCGAACGTCGCGAGACGGACCGCGCGCTCCCGGACGAGGACCCACTCGCTGAAACCGCCCGGGACGAGCAGGTTCTCCCGGAACACCGGGCAGAGCGTCTCGCTTCCGCGCCGGCAGAGGTCGCAGGTGCTACAGGCTACGTGATGGGGGACCGCGACCCGGTCTCCGATGACGAAGCCGCGGGTACCCTCGCCGAGGGCTTCCACCGTCCCGACCACCTCGTGGCCCAGGACCGCGCCCACGGCTGCCGTGGCATTCCTCAGCTTGAACAGATCCGTGCCGCACAGGCCGGCGCAGCGCAGGCGCAGGACCAGCTCACCGGGACCGGGCACGGGACGCGGGCGAGTCTCGACGAGCACGGCTCCGCCCTCCGCGCAGGCGGCTACCTTCATCAGGGGGGGCTTCATCAAGGGGGACGTGCTCACCGAGGCTTCCATGGCGAACCGAATCGTAGTGGTACGAGGGATCGCCCGCAAGAAGCGAC
>JANOCF010000502.1:0-3014 GCA_031412055.1 Holophagales bacterium
GATCGATCGTCGACGTCAAGGACATGGGGATCTCTCCTCGGATGGGATCAGATGGGAGGCTTCAGGGCGGTGGAGACCAGGCGCTCGTCGATGAGCAGCTTGTGCATCTCGCCGCCGTTCTTCTGGACCTCTTCGCGCGAAAAGGGGTCGAACTCGAACGGCTTGATGATCCGGCCGTAGACGGATTTCAGCGCGCGGGCGCCGATACGGCTGCTCTTGGCGGCCTCCTCGGCGATGACCTTGACGGCTCCCGGGGTGATGTCCAGCTCGATCCCGTACCTCTGGAAGAAGCTCTGGGACACCTTGAACACGCACTCCTCGGGCTCGGCGAAGATCCGCGCCAGGGTCTCGGAGCTGAGGTCCTCGAGGATCACGGCGTTGTCGAACCGCGAGAGGAACTGCGGCTGCATGCCGTACTCGAAGAGGTCCTCCTGCCGGAAGTGGTGGCGCAGGGTGAAGTACTCGCGGATGTGGATCTTGCCGTTGATGTAGGTCGTCGTGGTCGGCAGCTTGGCGCCGCTCTTGGGCGAGGTGACGCGGGCGAAGACCTGGTCGTAGAGGGTCTCGAAGGCGCCGGCGCAGAGAAAGAGCATCTTGCCCGTGTCCACCCAGACGCCGTTGGTGTCGGCCTCGCCGTCCTTGAGGACGGTCATGGGATGGAAGTGGCGCTCGCCCTCGATCAGGGTGAGCACGGCCTGCTGGATGTTGATGCCGGTGACGTAGGGCTTGCCGCCGAGCAGTCCGGAGACCTTGTCGATCTCATCCATGCAGACGGTGGCGCGCTCCATGGCGCGGCCGATCTCCTCGGCGGAGGCGCCCGGGCCGAGAAGCTGCCGGGCGCGCTCCTCCAGACGGGTGAAGAGGCGGCCGGTGTCGACCGAGCCCTCCTCGGTGGCCAGGGTGTTGGCGTTCATGATGAGCACGATGCGGTGCTCGCGGAAGTCCTCGCGCGAGTTGTACAGGGCCTCGATGCCCCGCATGATCGTGGTCTTGCCCGTCCCGGAGTTCCCGATCAGGAGGAGGTTGCCGAACTTCTCCCCCTGAAGGTGCTTGAAGATGGCCACGGACACGTAGCGGAGGGCTTCCTCCTGTCCGATGACCTGCTGCGAAAGAAATTCGTGGATCTCAACCGGCTTCATGGCTCTTGCGTTCCCCCTGCCTACTATACGTGCGCCGAAGGCGGATCGCTGGCCTGCTCCGCCTCCCCTGGAAACCCGGATGGGGTCCCGGGGATTCCGGAGGGCGTCCTTCGGTGGCGTTGGGCCGTGACTTTGGGGAGCCGTTCCCCAACGACGGCGGGCCCTCCGCGCCGGCGCCGCGTGTCCGCGCCACGATGGGGAACGTCTCCCCATCGCGAACGGATGCCGTCGCGGTCTGGGGAACGTCTCCCCATTGCGTTCGGGCTCTGCCGGCGGCGGTGCCGTCTCCGGTACACGTTGGGGAAGCGTTCCCCATCGCGTTCCCTATCGCGTTCCCTATCGGATGCCCTCCTTGCTATCCGCCCGCCCCTCGGAGAAACTTCCGGCGTGAGACGAAGCACGACCGACCTCGAAAAGCAGCTCAACCCCGAGCAGGTCTCCGCCGTGACCCACGGCGAAGGACCTCAGCTCGTCCTGGCTGGCGCCGGGTCCGGCAAGACCCGCGTCATCACCCATCGCATCGCCTGGCTCGTGGAACAGAGGGGCGTCGACCCCGGCCACCTCGCGGCCATGACGTTCACCAACAAGGCGGCGGCCGAGATGCGCGAGCGCGTCGAGGACCTCCTGGGACTCCACCCGCTGACCACCTCGGTGGGCACCTTCCACCGCTACGGACTGATCCTGCTCCGCCGCTACGGCGAGCGCGTGGGTCTCCGGCGCGACTTCGCCATCCTCGACGGCTCGGACCAGATCTCCCTGGTCAAGGAGGCGCTGAGCGCCGAGGGGCTGTCCGAGACCGCGTTCTCGCCCCGCGCCGTCCTCAGCCAGATCAGCGGCGCCAAGAACAAGCTCATCGAGCCGCCCGCCTACGAGTCGGCCGCCACCAACTTCTTCGAGAAGAAGGTCGCCACCCTCTACCGGCGCTACCAGGGTCTGCTCCAGCAGGCCTCCGGAGTGGACTTCGACGACCTGATCGCCCTGTCGGTCAAGCTCCTCTCGCACGAGCCCGAGGTCAAGGACCGGGTCCGCAACCGCACCCGCTATCTCCTGGTCGACGAGTACCAGGACACCAACCACGCCCAGCTCCGGCTCGTCCAGGAGCTGATCGGCCCCGCGGGCAACCTCACCGCCGTGGGCGACGAGGACCAGGGGATCTACCGCTGGCGTGGCGCCGACCTCGACAACATCCTGGACTTCGAGTCGAGCTTTCCGGGCGCGGCGGTGCGCAAGCTGGAGCGCAACTACCGCTCGACCCAGACCATCCTCGACGTCTCCGGCGCGCTGATCGCCAACAACGTCAACCGCCGGGGCAAGCGCCTGTGGACGGAGATCGGAGCCGGCCCCAAAGCCGAGCTCTACAAGGCCACGGACGAGGGAGACGAGGCGCACTGGATCGTCAATACCCTCCAGAAGCTCCGCCAGCAGTACAAACTGGGGGACATGGCGGTCCTCGTCCGCACCAACGCCCAGACCCGGGCGATCGAAGACGAGCTGCTCAAGCGCGAGATCCCCTACTCGCTGGTCGGCGGCACCCGCTTCTACGACCGGGCCGAGATCAAGGACCTGGTTGCCTACCTGCGGGTGCTGCGCAACCCGCGGGACAACTTCTCCCTGGGGAGAATCTTCAACCAGCCTCCCCGCGGGATCGGCAAGTCCACCCAGGAGCTGCTGCGGGACCGGGCCATGCAGCTCGGCCAGCCGATCTGGGACGTCCTCTACCTGGACGACCTGGGCACGCTCCCCGCGCGCAGCGCCACATCCCTGCGCAAGTTCCGCGACATCATCGTGGGCCTGCAGGAGGCCTCCAAGGAGCTGCCCCTTCCGGCCGTGCTCGACCGTCTCCTCAAGGACACCAACTACGCCCAGCTCTACAAC
>JANOCF010000503.1:0-1847 GCA_031412055.1 Holophagales bacterium
CGGCGGACCCGGTCCTGCTCCCCGCCTTCTTCCCCGAGCCCGCGGGCAAATGGCTGATCGTCCGCGAGGCGGTCCAGCAGGGCGACCGGCAGGTGCCGTACCCGTTCATGGCCGGCGAGGAGCCGTTCATTCCGGCATCGATGCCGACCCTCGGCCCCGGCGAGGAGGCCCGGCTCGATCTGGTCGGCTATCACCTGCGGGAGGGAAGCCTCCGGGCCGAGGCGCACATCCTGACCGCCGCGGGCACCGAGGCCGGCAAGGGCGAGGTTCGGGTCGTCGAGCGGCACGGCCGCGGGCAGGACGGCGCCGACCGCCTCACCGCCGCGTTCCGCGCGCCGCGGCTCCAGCCCGGCGACTACCTGCTGATGATCACCGTGGTCGACCCGGGCGGCAGGTCCGAGACCAGTGTCACTCCGTTCGTGGTCCGGGGCGGCGGCGGCAACTCCGGAGTCGGCGATGCCGTCACGCGACCGAGCCGCTAGGCCTGGAGTATCATGGAAGAGGCGACCCACGCCTTTCCCTTTGCTGTTTTTGTCGTCCTTCCGGAGTGAGGAGGTAGGCAGGAGGGCTCTCTTTATGGAGGTGCCCTGTGCGTAGCTTCCTTCGTGTCGTGTCCTGCTGTTGTCTTACCGCGCTCCTTTCTGGCGCAGCGGCCGCTTCCGCCCAGACTTTTTCCGAAGCCACCGACGTCGTGGTCGTCGAGGTCCCGGTGCAGGTGCTCCGGGACGGCGAGCCCGTCCGCAGCCTGACCGCCCAGGACTTCGAGGTCTACGAGGGGCGCCGAAAGCTGCCCGTCACCGGCTTCGAGGTGCTCGATCTCAACGCCGGCACGCCCGAGGAGAGTTGGAACCGGGCGCGTCCGGTCTCGGCCCGCCGCCACTTCCTGCTGCTCTTCGACCTCGCCTTCTCGTCTCCCAAGGCCCTGGCCCGGGGACAGGCGGCAGCCCGCGACATGCTGGAAGAGCTCCACCCGTCCGACCTCGTGGCGGTCGCGAGCTACGCCCCTTCGATCGGGCCCGCGCTCCTGCTCGGCTTCACCACGGACCGGCCGCAGGCGCGCGCCGCCCTGGACCTCCTGGGCAAGCCGGAGATGCTCGATGGCGGCGACCCCCTGCGGCTGGTGCTCCTCGGCGAAGCCATCATGGGCCAGGCCGGCTCCGGCGGCGGCGACGGCGGCCCGAGCGGCGGCAGCATGGGCGGCGGCGGACCTGGCGCCGAAGCCCGCCGGGCGGCGGTCGACGCGGCCAAAGCCGAGGCCGGCCGCGGTAGCGGCTCGGACGGCTTCGAGGACGCCGAGCGCGACACCCGCCGCCGGGCGGTGAGCGACATGGCCCGCGCCTTCGAGGACCTGGCCAGAACCGTGGGCGGCCTCTACGGCCGCAAGTACGTCGTCTTTTTCTCCGAAGGGTTCGACTCCTCGATCCTGGGCGGCACCACCGATGTCGATGAGCAGAACCGGATGGCTGCAACATCTGCGGCATCCGCGGCCGGCGCGGTCGCGGGGATCGACTCGGAGAACCGGTTCGGCAGCACCGAGGCCGCCAACGACCTGGAGAGGATGCTGAGGGAGTTCCGCCGCGCCGACTGCGTCATCCAGGCGGTCGACATCGGCGGCCTGCGCGAGCGGGGCGGCCCCGAGAACCAGTGGGCCGGCGGCCGGGACAGCCTCTTCCTGCTGGCCGACAGCACGGGCGGCGAGCTCTACGAGAACTACAACGACCTGTCCGCGGCCATGGGCCAGATGCTCCGGCGCACCAGCGTCACCTACGTGCTGGCGCTCCAGCCCGAAGGGCTCAAGCGCGACGGCGCCTACCACGAGATCCGGGTCGAGCTGAAGGGTGCCCAGA
>JANOCF010000504.1:0-2032 GCA_031412055.1 Holophagales bacterium
AGAACCAGGGGCCGGTGCTCCTCGGCATTTGTAAGAAGAAACCTCCGAAGCCTGGGAAAGACCTCCTCCTGCCAGGACTTCGAGAGCTTGATGTAGCGTCCCTTGAAAAGTTTCACGAAGTCGAGGACCACGTCGTTTTGGTCATCCATGTCCTTGCCCCAGCCATGGAAGCTCCGGACACCCAGACGGACCGGTTCCCCGGCGGGAAGCAGTACCGGGACGACCTCGGCCTTCACCGGATCGATATTGAAGAGCTTCCCGTTCCGAGAGGAGAGAAAGAGCACCGGAGTCTCCCACTCGTCGCTCTCAGGCCGGAGACTCAGCCTGACTTCGGTGAGAGCGGCGTCCACGTCGTCCCCGGCAGCGATCCGGCGGTAGAAAATCTCACTGAATCGGATCGCCGCCTCGTAGGAGATGGAGAACTGATGAGCCACCACCGCCTGCACGCGCGTTCGCTCCAGAACTGCAGCGGCAACGCCGAAGTTGAACGGAGCTCCCGAGTGGCCCGCATGACGGGCGGTCTTGCACGCGTTGAGCACCACGAGCCGAAGTCCCGGAATGCCCTTGAGGTGGCTGGCGAACGTCTCTCCGTGCACCTGGTATTTGCTCCCGTCACGCCTCACGAGGAAGATCCCGCCATTGCCGGATACGTCGTGGTAGTTGCCATGGCCAGCGAAATGAAGAATGTGGATCGGTTTCTTCTGATCCCGAAGGGCGCTGCGAAGCTTGTCGAGCGAGATCTCTTTCAGGCGAAGCAATTCCACCTGCCCGGCCTCCACGAGCCCTTTCAGCGCCTTGGCAATCGTATCCCTCTCCAGTTTCAACACGCGCTCCGTCTCCGAACCCGGGACAGCCGCGCCAACGATCAGGATACGGAGCGGCGCCTTGACCCCAAGGGGATTTCTGGGCTTCGAGCGTACGACGTCACGCACCACCGGGATGTCCTCCGAGAGGAATGAGGCATCCCGGAGCAGTTCCCAGGGCAGGGCGGCCAGGTACTCGGCTTCGGGGTCGTTGAAGTCGAATCGGATTCTGAGCCGCAACCCGGGTTGCTCTTTGCGGGCCAGAGTGTTCCGGCATCTTGTGAACAGGTCGGCCACTCCGTCGTGGAAGAGAGACTGATAGAGATCGTGTCCCAGCTTACAGAGGTCCGGTTCCTCAACGATTGCCCGCCTTTCGGGGCTCGCCCGCTCGTCCAAGGTCACGAGCAAAGCCTTCAGAGTTTCCGGTTCTATCGGCCTGGGGAAGGGTACTGGCGGCAGACCCTGAAGTGGTGACTCGACCACCCGTGCCTCGAATCGCCCCTCCCCGGTCGAACACAGATCGATCGTAAAGTCCTGATAATCCATCCTTGCGGCCTCCTGAGAGCCGGTCGTCGGGGCTGGGTATCAGCGCCCTTTCGAGTATTCGACGGCTCCTACTTCTGGAGACACGATCGGCGGACGCGTTGTTGGATGGAGTTGTTGCCGCCCGCCCATGTTCAACCTCTCCCCATCCGCGGAGACATCACAATCCCTCGAGACCCTTGCCCTCGATGTGTTACTGGCGCTCTCTATGGACTAGGCAGTCTAAGGCTCGAGCATATCGGTATTCGGTAGTCTGAGGTTTCAATGCCCCCGTACTGATCAGGCTGCCTCTGGGAAGAAACTAGGATGCCACGCACTTGACGAGTGCTGTCCTGGGTTTTCCTCACGTGCGGAACTGACGTTGGTCAGCCTCAATCCCACCGTACTGATCTGGGCGGCTCTAAACGTCTATACAGCATTATTCGAAGACCATCGAACGAAGTTGTCCCAATCCCACCGTACCAATTAAGGCAGATTCAACCACTTGGACTAGTACATGAACCGGCTCGGCTTCTTCAACAAGTCTAAATCCCACCGTACTGATTAGGACATTTCCAACCCACTCCTGGGACGTGAGCAACCGCAGGAGGAGCCCAGCCCATGCACTGGAAGCTGCTGGTCTCAATCCCACAATACTGATTAGGCATTTCCAACCTCCGGGCGTGGTGTTCGGGCGGCATGCCGTC
>JANOCF010000505.1:0-2411 GCA_031412055.1 Holophagales bacterium
TGCCGGCCGTGGGCAAGGACATCCTGGAGAAGGGCGAGCCCGGATCGCCCGAAGGCCGGCGCTACTGGAGTCCGCTGCCGCCGCCTTACGCTGGAGGGATCGGCTCCGCTGGCGGCGAGAAGCTTCGCAAGTGGGTGGAGGAAGGGGGCACGATCGTGGCCCTGGACGAGTCGTCCGAGTACGTGATCGACCTCCTGGGCCTGCCGGTGAGCAACGTTCTCGCCCGCGTCTCCCCCGAGGAGTTCAACGTCCCCGGCTCCATGCTGCGCATCCGTCTCGATCCCACGCACCCGCTGAGCCACGGTCTGGAGGCCGAGGAGTCCGCCTACTTCGCGGAGTCGCCCGCCTTCCAGACCACGCCGACCGACGCCCGCTTCGAGCGCCGGGTCGTGGCCTCGTACCCCGAGAACTCCAAGGACATCCTGGTGAGCGGCTACCTCAAGGGCGGCGAGCTCCTGGAGAAGCGCGCCGCCGTGGTGGAGTTCAAGGTGGGCAAGGGCCGGGCGGTCCTCATCGGCTTCCGTCCCCAGCACCGCGCCCAGCCGCACCGCACCTTCAAGCTGCTCTGGAACGCGCTCTACCTGGCGGGGCTGGAGAAGACCGAGCTGTAGGGGCCCGGACCGGTAATTCAGTTTTCAAAGAGCGGTGCCGAAAAGGAGGCGTGCCCTTGGACACGCCCCCGGTCCTGCTACGTCTCGCTACTCCTGTGGATCCACGGTTTCGACGGCCTTGACGTCCTCGACCGGCGGCGGCGGCGGCGGCGGCGGCGGCTTGAGGCTCCGCCGGCCCCGGGCGCGGATCGGAGCGACGCCGAACATCGGCAGGTGCTCGCTCCGGGTACCCAGGCGCGACCGGATGAAGCTGCGCAGCCGGCGCGCGGCCTCGCGGCCATCGTCACACCTCTCGTTGATCTCCTGGGTGGTGGCCTGGCGGTTCCCCTCCAGCCTGTCCTGGACGACCTTGAGGCCCTTCACCTCTTCCAGGAGCCCCACAAGAGGTTCGGCACCGATGTTGTAGCCGGGCAGCAGGTGTCCGTTCTCCTCGCACGCGGAGAGAAGGCGGTCCCAGTCGTTGATGAGATCGGCGTAGGAACTGATCGTAGGCATGGTTTTCTCCTTTGGTCTTTCGTCTGTTGAGCTTCGTCTTGGGATTGTTCTGGAATCAACCGAGCTGGCGGGCCAGCTCGATCACGGCTTCGTTCACCCGGCCGTACCGCCCGTGGCCCTTCGGCCCGCGCACGGTCAGCAGGACCTGGCCGTCGTGCATGTACACGGACAGCGGCAGCTTGCAGCGGCCGGCCAGCATCTCCGCGAACCCGACGTAGGTGGCCGCGACCGTCATGTCGGGGAAGTCCCGCAGCCGGTCGATGCCCTTGCCGTCGGGCAGGAGCTTCCAGCCCGGCATGGACTTGAGCTCCTCCTGGACCCTCTCGGCCTTGAGGCGCTGCCGGAGGGTGGCCTGAACCCGTTCGGCCTTGAGCTTGTCGAGGGCGTCGGGCTTCTCGTGGTGCTGCATGTTGTCGTTCATCTGCTTCTCCTTTCTGAGACTCCGGGCCTTCATGGCTCCGGAAGGGTTGTACTGCTGTCTGCCGATCCCGCCAGCTCCTCAATGGAGATTCCGAAGATCCGGCCCAGCGCGAGGAGCATGGCGAGAGGCGGCTGGTTCACTCCTCGTTCCCAACTCGCCACTCGCGTCCGCGGGACTTCCAGGCGCCGGGCGAGGTGGCTCCGAGCCCACTTTCGGGACAGCCGCAGCTCTGCGATCCGCTGCCCGAGCTGCACAAGAAGTGGCTCTCTGTTCACATCAGCTTCCGTTTGCTGCTGATACCTGATCTCGTTTCGCATCGTTCATTCCCTCAGTGCGGAGCGGAGTGTAGATGCGTCTCAGTTCGGCTGTCTAGACTTTTTTGGCGACTTTCTCAACCTCACCGCATGAGATACGTACGTAGTGCGGCGTCCTGGTATACTGTTCCGTGGATCAGGAACGAATCGACAATCGGTGTCGCGGAATTCCGCTAGCGCCGCAGCCAATGCGTAGGTTGGCAAGCGAAAGCTGTGGGAACGCCGTCGCCACCCGGCTGCAAGTCTTTTCGTGCTCAGGGCTTAGGCTCGTGCCACACTGAGTGGCACCAGCAACTGCGTTGCGTCCGTGGGCGGTGGTGCCATGGCGGCGCCGGTCTGTCTCGCGGAGGATGAGGAGGAGCTCATGTTTCGGAGGTCCATTCGTTGTGCTGCGTTGGGGGCGCTTCTGGTCGCCTCTCTCGCGGTCGTCCCGCCGGCCCAGGCGTCGCCTGCCTGGAGCCGAAAGAGCATCACGTCCAACGTTTTGGTGCGGGCCTGGGAGTGGCGCAATTTGTATCATGGCCGCGTGGCCGAGCAACTTCTTGATCATGCTCTCGGGCACGCCCGCGG
>JANOCF010000506.1:0-5642 GCA_031412055.1 Holophagales bacterium
GCGTTCGGGTTCGAGCCTGAGGACCGGATCCCCTGCCTCGCCGCGTTCACGTTCGACATCTTTCTCTTCGAGCTGCTCGGGCCGCTGCTCGCGGGAGGCACCTCCGTGCTCTACCCGCTGAAGCCAGCCCTGGACGTGAGCCGTCTGGTCGAGGATCTTCCGGGGCTCACCCGGCTCCACGGGGTGCCCGCCCTGATGCGGCAGGTGACCGAGTCGGTCCGCAGGCGGGGTCTGCGCACCGGGCTGAAGCAGCTCTTCGTGGGCGGCGACGCCGTGCCGGCCGACCTCCTCGGGGCGATGCATCAGGCCTTTCCGGACGTCCGGATCACTATCCTCTATGGCCCGACTGAAGCGGCGATCATCTGCTCGCGGCACGAGGTCGCGAGGGCCGGCGGCGATATCGACGACATCGGGGAGAGAACTCTCCTGGGCCGCCCGCTCGCGAACGTCCACCTCGATCTGCGGGACCGGTCCGGAGAGCTGGTGCCCATCGGGGTTCCGGGCGAGGTCTGGATCGGCGGCCCCGGGGTGGCCCGCGGCTACCTCCACCGGCCCGAGCTGACGCGGGACAGGTTCGTCTTCGCCGGAGGAGAGCGCCGCTACCGCACAGGAGACCTGGCCCGCCGCCTGCCGGACGGGACGCTCGAGTTCCTCGGCCGCATCGACCAGCAGGTCAAGGTGAGAGGCTTCCGGATCGAGCTGGGGGAGATCGAAGCCGTCCTGGCGCAGCATCCGGCCGTCCGCCAGGCTGCGGTGCTGGCCCTGAAGGATGGGGGCCGCCTGGTGGCCTATGTCGTGGGGGAGGACGACGGCCTCCGGCCCTACCTCGCCGCTCGCCTGCCGGACTACATGGTCCCGTCCGCGCTCGTGCTCCTGGATGAGCTGCCTCTCACGCCTCATGGCAAGGTCGATCGCACGGCGCTCGCCCGGATCGTGCCGACCGTCGCGATCTCCGATGCGGACGGGGCTCCCCGCACTCCGACCGAGGAGCTCCTTGCCGGCGCCTGGTCCGGGCTGCTGGGGCTGGCCAGGGTGGGAGTCCACGACAACTTCTTCGAGATCGGAGGGCACTCCCTTCTCGCCACGCGTCTCGCGTTCTGGATCTCCACGGAGCTTGGGGTGGGCCTGCCGATGAGGGCCATTTTCGAGGCTCCCACGGTGGCGGCGCTCGCCGAGCGCATCGAGGAGCAGAGGGCGGCCGGTTTGGAACAGGCGCCTCCCATCCTGCGCGTCCCCCGGGATGGCCGGGACTTCCCGCTCTCATTCGCCCAGGAGCGGCTCTGGGTCCTGGACCAGCTGACTCCGGAGCTCTCGGCCTACAGCATCCCGCTGGCCCTGCGCCTGAGCGGCGCCGTCGATCCGGAAGCTCTGGCCTCCGCCCTGGATGAGGTCGTTCGGCGCCATGAGTCGCTGCGCACCAGGTTCGAGGAGAGCGGCGGCCAGCCGCGCCAGGTGGTCCTTCCCTTTCGGCCATTGGACTGGCAGCTCGTCGACTTCCGCGTGGGTTACCACGGGGGCAGCCGCGAGCCCGAGGCTGGGCGATGGCTGACCGAGGAGGCGTCCCGGCCCTTCGACCTGGGCTCGGAGCCGCTGCTGCGCGCGGCCCTCCTTCGCCTGGACGAGGAGGAGTGGGTGCTGTTCGTCAACATCCACCACATCGTCAGCGACGGCTGGTCTCAGGAGGTCCTGAGCCGCGAGCTGTCCGCCCACTACCGGGCGTTCCTGCAGGGCCTGCCGTCACCCCTGCCGGAGCTTCCTATCCAGTACGCCGACTTCGTGCTCTGGCAACGCGAGTGGCTGTCCGGTCCGGTCCTGGAGCGGCAGGCCGCCTGGTGGAAGGAGCAGCTCCTGGGTGTCCCCGACATCCTCGAGCTCCCGTTCGACCGTCCCCGGCGCGCGGTCCAGACCTACCGCGGGAGCCTGCGCCTGCCGAGTTGGTCTCCCGCCCTGGCGGATGCGGTCCGCCTGCTGAGCCGCACCTCCGGAACCACGCTGTTCATGACCCTGGCCGCCGCCTTCCAGGCGCTGCTTCACCGTCTGAGCGGGCAGCCGGACCTGGCGGTCGGCTCGCCTATCGCCAACCGCACCCATCGCGACCTTGAGGACCTGATCGGGCTTTTCGTCAATACCGTAGTGCTGCGCGCCCGGTTCGAGTCTGGCTCGGGAGAGGGGATCTCCTTCCGCGAGCTGCTGGCGCAGGTCCGGACGATGTCGCTCGGCGCGCACGCCCACCAGGACCTCCCCTTCGAGCGCCTGATCGAGGAGCTGCGCATCCAGCGCAGCCTGCACTACAACCCGCTGTTCCAGGTGATGTTTGCTTTTCAGAGCGCCCGGCCGGAGGCTCTCGGCCTCGCCGGGGTCGCGGTGGAGAGGTTGGACCTGGAGACCCGCGCCACAGCGTTCGACCTCGGCGTCTCGATCCGGGAGCGCGATGGGGGGCTGGCCGGTGAGGTCGAGTACAGCACGGACTTGTTCGACGGCGTGACCATCGACCGGATGATGGAGCAGCTCCGCGTCCTCCTGGAGGGCGCCGTGGCCGACCCGGACAGTCCGGTGGCCGGGCTGCCCCTGCTCTCCGAGGCCGAGCTGCAGCAGCTCCGGGAGTGGAACGACACCCGCCTGGACGGGACGAAGATCTCCGTTCCTCGAATGTTCGAGGATCTGGCGAGGCGGACGCCGGACGCGGTGGCGATCGTCTTTGAGGGCGAGAGCCTGACGTTTGCCGAGCTGGACCGCCGCGCGGGCCTCCTGGCGAGGCGCCTGCGCCGGTCGAGGGTTGAGCGCGGCACGCACGTCGGCCTGCTGGTGGAGCGCTCGCTCGGCCTGGTGGTTGGCATCCTCGGGATCTGGAAAGCCGGGGGAGCCTGCGTGCCCCTGGGCCCCGACCTGCCGCGGGCGCGCCTCTCGTTCCAGATCGCCGACGCGGTCCTGGGGCAGGGCGCGCCGGTCCTGGTGGCTCAGGAGAGCCTCCGGGAACTCCTGGCGGGCCTGCCGTTGGCCGGGATCGAGGCCGTGCTTCTCGAAGCTGTCGCCGATGTCGCCGATCTCGCCGATACTGAGCGCGGAGATGAGGCTTGGACGGAGATCCTGCCGGGCGATCCGGCCTACTTGATCTACACCTCGGGGACGACCGGCCATCCCAAGGCGGTCCTGGTCGAGCACGGAAACCTTTCTCAGACGATGCGGGCCTCACAGGCGGCCTTCGGGTTCGAGCCCGCGGACCGGATGCCATGCCTCGCCGCGTTCACGTTCGACATCTTCCTTTTTGAGCTGCTCGGGCCGCTGTTGGCGGGAGGAACCTCCGTTCTCTACCCGCTGAAGCCCGGGTTGGACGTAGGCCGGCTGGTCGAGGATCTTCCGGGGTTCACGCGGTTCCACGGCGTTCCGGCCCTGATGCACCAAGTGGCCGAATCGCTCCGCGCGCGAGGTCTCCGCACCGGGCTGAAGCAGGTCTTCGTGGGTGGTGATGCCGTGCCGGCAGACCTCCTTGAAGAGATGCGCCAGGTTTTTCCGGGGGCCCGGATCACCATCCTCTACGGTCCCACGGAGGCGGCGATCATCAGCTCGTGGCACGAGGCCGCTGGCGACGAGGTCGAGGTGCGGGGTAGAGCCCTCCTCGGGCGTCCGCTGGCGAACGTGGTGCTCGACCTGCGGGACCGGTACGGAGAGCTGGTGCCCATCGGGGTGCCGGGCGAGATCTGGATCGGCGGCCCCGGGGTGGCCCGAGGCTATCTCCATCAGCCCGAGCTGACGTGGGAGAAGTTCGTCCTCCTCGCGGGAGAGCGCCGCTATCGCACGGGAGACCTGGCCCGCCGCCTGCCCGGCGGGACGCTGGAGTTCCTCGGCCGCATCGACCACCAGGTCAAGGTCCGCGGCTTCCGCATCGAGCTGGGAGAGATCGAGGCTGTCCTGGCGCAGCATCCGGCCGTCCGACAGGCCGCGGTCCTGGCCTTGAGGGACGGCGGCGAGGCCCGCCTGGTGGGGTATGTGGTCGGTATGGCCGGCGAGGAGGCGTCCCTGCGCTCGTATCTCGCCTCGCGCCTGCCGGATTACATGGTGCCTTCGGCGCTGATGATCCTGGACGAGCTGCCCCTGACACCGCACGGCAAGGTCGACCGCAAGGCGCTCGCCCGGATCGTTCCTGCGGTCGAGGACCACCGCAGTGAGACCGCCGCGCCCCGCACTCCGACCGAGGAGATCCTCGCCGGCATGTGGGCCGGGCTTCTGGGCCTCGCCAGGGTCGGCATCCGGGACAATTTCTTCGAACTGGGAGGCCACTCCCTGCTCGCCACCCGGCTCCTGTTCCGGATCTCCTCGGACCTTGGCGTGAGCCTGCCGCTGCGCGCTGTTTTCGAGGCTCCGACGGTGGCGGCGCTCGCCGAGCGCGTCGAGCACGTGGAGAGAGCGACGTCGGCCGGCGCGGGGCAGGCGCCGCCCATCCGGCACGTTCCGCGGGATATTCCGGATGGTGACCTCCCGCTCTCCTTCGCCCAGGAGAGGCTCTGGTTTCTCGACCGCCTGGAGCCGGACCGCTCCTTCTACAACATGCCTTTCGCGCTGCGCCTGGGAGGTGAGCTGGATGTAGCAGCCCTGGAGGCCGCCCTCGCGGAGATCGTGCGGCGGCACGAGGTCCTGCGGACGACGTTCAGGCAGGCCGGCGGCACCCCGCGGCAGGTGATCTCGGACGCTCGCCCGGAGCTTCCGGCCGTGGATCTGGAAGGGATTCCCGCCGGGCTGCGGGAGCCCGAGGCGGAGCGTCGCCTGATCGAAGCGGGCCTGCTTCCGTTCAACCTGGAGAAGGGGCCGCTGCTGCGGGCCTTCCTGCTGCGCCTGTCCGGGCGGGAGCACGCCCTGCTTCTGTCGCTCCATCACATCGCGGGCGACGGCTGGTCGTTCGAGGTCCTGCGCGGCGAGCTCGCGGCCCTCTATCGGCGGCAGGGGGGACAGACGCTCCCTGAGCTGCCGGTTCAGTACGCGGACTACGCGGTCTGGCAGCGGGAGTGGCTGCGCGGCGAGGTCCTGGAGCGGGAGATCGCCTGGTGGAAGGAAGAGCTGGACGGCGCGCCGACCGTCCTGAGCCTGCCCACCGACCGGCTCCGGCCGGCCGTGCAGAGCTTCCGTGGAACCATCGTCCGGCAGGAACTGGGCCCCGGCCTGGCCATGGTCGCGCGGGAGGCGAGCCGCCAGCACGGGACGACCCTGTTCATGACCTTCCTCGCCGTGTTCCAGCTCCTGCTGCACCGGCTCTCCGCCCAGGACGACGTGCTCGTGGGGACCCCGGTCGCGGGCCGCGGCCAGCGGGAGCTGCAGGGGCTGATCGGCTTCTTCATCAACACCGTGGCCATGCGCGGCCGGTTCGGCGAGCCGGACGCGAGCTTCGGGGAGCTGCTGGCGCGGACGAAGACGTCGACGCTTGAAGCCTACGCGCACCAGGACCTGCCCTTCGAGAAGCTCGTCGAGGAGCTGCGCATCGAGCGAGTCTGAGCCACAACCCGCTTTTTCAGGTGCTGTTCTCCTTTCAGAACGACCCGGCGATCCCCGGACTGCCGGGCCTGGAAACCGGCTGGCAGGCGCTGCCCATCCACAGCACGAAGGTCGACCTCGCCCTGGCGGTGGACGATGAGGGCGCGGGGGTGGAGTAC
>JANOCF010000507.1:0-18344 GCA_031412055.1 Holophagales bacterium
CTCCTCGGACTTGCCGAAGATGTTGCCGCCGTCGTAGTTGATGTTGGCCGCGATCCGGCCCGCCGGGAAGGTCGGGTGCTTCGAGTAATACTCGGACCCCAGAAGCCCCTGCTCCTCGGCCGCCACGAACAGCATCAGGACCGAACGCTTCGGCCGCTCGGGCAGCGCCGCGAACGCCTTGGCGATCGCCAGGATCTGCGCCGTGCCCGCCGCGTTGTCCAAGGCGCCGTTGTAGATCTTGTCGCCTTCCTTGTTCGGCTCGCCGATCCCCAGGTGGTCGTGGTGGGCGGTGTAGACCACTACCTCTTCCTTGAGCCGGGGATCGCTCCCGCGCAGCACGCCGCCCACGTTCGCGGTCTTCTTGCGGGAGATCTGGTTCTCCAGGGCCAGGGACGTGGTCACTCCCAGCGGCACCGGCTTGAAGTCGCGGGTCTGGGCCTGCTTGACCAGCGCATCCAGGTCATGGCCGCCAAGCTTGAAGAGCTCGCGGGCCGCGTCCTCGGTCGTCCAGGCCGCCACCTCGATCCGCGGTTCCCCCTCGGCCGGCAGCTCGAACTGCTCGCCGGTCCAGGAGCTCTGGACCACCTGCCAGCCGTAGCCGGCGGAGTGGTTGGTGTGGATGATGATCGCCCCTGCCGCGCCCTGGCGCGCCGCGATCTCGTACTTGTAGGTCCAACGGCCGTAGTAGAGACGGCGATTGCCCTCGAAGAGCTTCGGATCGCTCTCGGGGTCGTTGTTGAGCATCACCAGGACCTTGCCCTTGAGGTCCATCCCCTTGTAGTCGTTCCACTGGTACTCGGGCGCCTCGATGCCGTAGCCGACGAACACCAGCTCGGCGTCCTTGAGGGTGGACCGCTCCTTCTGCACGCCGCTGGCGGCGATGAACTGGTCCCAGGTCTTCAGGGAGACGTTCTGGCCGCCCTTGCGGAAGTCCCAGGTGCCGGGGACCTTGGAGTTGATGCCGACGATGTCGAAGGACTGGATGTAGGTGCCGTTGTCGCCACCGGGCTCGTAGCCCATGAGCTGCAGGGTGGTGGCCAGGTAGAGCTGGGTCAGCTCGTCTCCCCGGCTGGCCGGACCGCGGCCCTCGAGCAGGTCGTCCGACAGGAAGCGGATGGGACCCTCGATGGCGTGCCGGTCGATCTGCTGGGCCGCCCGCTCGATGTTGGCCGGGCCGGCCGTCTGCGCTCCGAGCCCGGCTGGAATTGCCAGCAGGGCGAGCAGCGGGAGGATCAAGGGTCTGCTGTGTTTCATGAACAAAGACCTCCGTGGTCGTGCGTGGTCGTGGAGGAAATATCGGGCCGTCCACTTTAACAGACGATCCGGCCCGCTCCTTCCCCGGTTTCCCCGACCCTGCTATGGTTCCGTTGACGGCTGATGGCGGGGCGGGTCTGCCCTGGAAGGATCCAATGAAGCTCAGGATGACCGTGCGAGACTGCCTGTACCTGAACTGGGCTCTTCCGGCCGAGGCTCTGCCCGAGCCGCCGGCCTCGCTACGCTACCAGTACCATAGCTGGGAGGGGCGGGACTGGGTCTTCGCCTCCGCCGTGCTCTTCCACCAGGACGCCGTCCGCCTCGCCGCCTTGCCGCTGATCCGTGTCGGATACCCGCAGTTCAATCTGCGCTTCTATGTCCTCGACGCCCAGGGCACGCCTTCGGTGCTGTTCCGCCGGATGCTGATGCCGGGATGGGTGGCGCCAGGGGTGCGTCTGGTCTCCCATCAGCCCGCCTTTGCGGCGCGGCTGGACTTTCCGCGCCCGACGCTGGACGCGGGCGACGGTCCCTGGCGGTGGCGTGTGGAGTGCGGCGGGACGTTCGAGGTCCGGGCCTGGCGCGACAGCTCCGCGGTCGGCTCGGCGAGCGGGATCGACGCGGGCCCGCGCCTGGGTTCCTGGAGCGACACGGTCAGCTACTTCCAGCTCCGCCTGCGAGGTTATGTGGAGAACTCGGGTGGCGACCTCCGGCGGATCGACGTGCGCAGGCCGGCCGCGACCACCGCCGCCTGGCCGCTGCGGGCGGAGGTGACGGGGGAGGAGCTGCTGCCGGACCTGTTCTGCCTGCCGCGGGAGGGTTTTGCCTGGCCGCAGCTCCACTCGGCGTGGCTCTGCCCGGAGGTCCCTTTCGCGTTCGAGCTCGCCCTGGCGCCCAAGGAGGTCGCGGTGCCCCAGGTCATGCCCCAGCCGGCGGCCGGAAGGGTGGCGGGCGCGTGGCGCGCCAAGGCCGCAGTATTCCGGACGATGGGCCGTACGAGCCGCGCGAGCGAAAGTCCGGACGAGGCGGAAGCGCCTCGCGAGGGACGCCGGGCCTCGTGCTAGCATCCCGCGCATGAATCCTGTCCACCCGCCTGTTCACCCGAAAGACCGCCGGCCTCAGCGTATTGCGATCCTGCCCGGCGACGGCACCGGCAAGGATGTGACCGTGGAAGCGGTCAAGGTCCTGGAGGCTGCCGCCGAGACGTGGGATCTCCCACTTGAGCTCGTCCATCTCGACTGGGACGCCGACCGCTATCTCGCCACCGGCGAGACTCTGCCCGAAGGCGCTCTCGACGATTTCCGCGACAACTACTCGTCCATCTTCATCGGCGCCTACGGCGATCCCCGGGTGCCGGACATGAAGCACGCCGCGGATATCCTCCTGGGCATCCGCTTCGGGCTCGATCTCTACATCAACTTCCGGCCCGTGAAGCTGTACCACGCCGGCTTCTGCCCTCTCAAGGACCGGACGGAGAAGGACATCGACTTCGTCGTCTTCCGCGAGAACACCGAGGGGGCGTACGTCAACGTCGGCGGCAACTTCAAGCGCGGCACGCGCGACGAGGTCGCGGTCCAGGAGGAGATCCACACCTACAAGGGGGTCGAGCGGATCATCCGGGCGGCCTTCGAGTACGCGGCGACCCACGGCCGCCGCGAGGTGTGCATGAGCGACAAGTCGAACGTGATGCGCTACGGCCACGATCTGTGGCAGCGCGTGTTCGCCGAGGTCGCCGCCGAGTACCCGAAGATCGAGTCGCGCCACCTGTTCGTGGACGCCCTGACCATGCAGATGGTCAAGAGCCCGCAGAGCTTCGACGTGATCGTGACGAACAACATGTTCGGCGACATCGTCACCGATCTCGGGGCTGCCCTTCAGGGCGGACTCGGAGTGGCAGCCTCGGCCAACCTGCACCCGGGCCAGACGTCGATGTTCGAGCCGGTCCACGGCTCGGCGCCCAAGTATGCCGGCACCGGCAAGGCGAACCCCGCCGGAGCCATCCTTTCGTCGGCGCTGATGCTCGACTACCTTGGCCATGCCGCGGCGGCGCAGGCGATCGACGACGCCATGTCTCTGTCCTTCCGCGAGGGTCAGACCACTCCTGACCTGGGAGGATCTCTCACCACGTCGCAGGTCGGCGACCGGATCGCGCGAGCGGTCGGGCGCGAGGTTTCTGCCGGTAAATCGGCCCGGTAATTTGACCCGGAGAGAAAGCAATGCAGCTCAGCGAATCGGATCTCATCTACGACTGGAACCGGGCAGGCGGCCCGGACGTCCGTCCCGCCCGCGGCAAGGTGGAGCTGGACGACGAGACGCTTCGCGATGGGCTGCAGTCGCCGTCGGTCCGCTCGCCCTCGATCGAAGACAAGCTGCGCATGCTGCACATGATGGCCGAGCTCGGGATCGAGTCGGCGGACATCGGCCTCCCCGGGGCCGGTCCGCACGTGCAGCGGGATGTCGAGCGGCTGGCGCAGGAGATCGCGGACCAGAAGCTCGCCATCTTCCCGAACTGCGCCGCGCGCACGGTCATCGCCGACATCCAGCCCATCGTGGACGTGGTGCAGAAGACCGGCGTGCTGATCGAGGCCGCCTGCTTCCTGGGCTCCTCTCCGATCCGGCAGTACGCCGAGGGCTGGACGCTCGACCGCATGCTCGAGCTCACCCGGGAGTCGATCGAGTTCGCGGTGCGCGAGGGGCTGCCGGTCATGTATGTGACCGAGGACACGACCCGCGCCGCGCCCGAGGACCTGCGCCGCCTCTACACGGAAGCGGTGGAGGCCGGAGCCCGGCGGGTCTGCGTGGCCGACACGGTGGGTCACGCCACGCCGAACGGCGCCCGCAACGTCATCCGCTTCATCCGCGAAGTGGTGGACGCGACCGGGGAGGACGTCAAGGTCGACTGGCACGGGCACCGGGACCGCGGGCTGTCGGTGATGAACGCCCTGGCCGCGGCCGAAGCCGGAGCGGACCGTCTCCACGGCACGGCCGTCGGCATCGGCGAGCGGGTGGGCAACTGCGCGATCGACCTGCTGCTGGTCAACATGCAGCTCCTCGGATGGATCGACCGCGACCTGTCGCGGCTGCGGGACTACTGCCAGCTCGTCTCCGACACGACCGGCGTGCCTCTGCCGGACAACTATCCGGTGGTGGGCAAGGACGCGTTCCGCACCGGCACGGGCGTGCACGCGGCCGCGATCATCAAGGCCCGCCTGCGGGGCGATGAATGGCTCGCGGACCGGGTCTACTCGTCGGTGCCGGCCAGCATGATCGGCTGCCGCCAGGTGATCGAGGTCGGGCCGATGAGCGGCGAGTCGAACGTGGTCTTCTGGCTCAAGGAGCGGGGGATCGATTCGCAGCCCGAGCTGGTCAAGGCGATCTTCACGCAGGCCAAGGGCTCGGACCGGATTCTTGAGGAGGTAGAGATCCTGGAGATCTGCCGCTCTCACGGGGCAGGTGTGTAGTGTGCCGGTTCCCCAACCTGCTTGGAAACGGGCTCTCCGGCTGTACCTGGAGAGCCTGGCCGTAGAGCGCGGGCTCTCCAGGAATACGGTCGACGGCTACCGCAACGACCTGATGCGACTGGGCGAGGCGTTGGCCTTGAAAGGCGAGCGCGATCTCCTCACGGCTGACGCGCCAGCGCTCTCCGGCCATCTTCGCGATCTCCGCCGCCAGGGACTCTCACCGCGCTCGATCAGCCGTGCGCTCTCCGCCCTGCGCGGCTTCTATGCCCACCTGGTCGCCACCAAGGAGCGGGCCGACGATCCGGCGGTCAACCTGCTGCCGCCCAAGCTCTGGCGTCCCCTGCCCAAGGTTCTGTCTGAATCCGAGGTCGAGTCGCTGATCGCGTCGCCCGACGTCTCGACCTCTCTCGGGCTGCGCGACCGGGCGATGATCGAGCTGATCTACGCCACGGGGCTGCGGGTCAGCGAGCTTGTCGGGCTCCAGCTCCCGCAGCTCCGCCTGGACGCGGGCTTCCTGGTCGCCTTCGGCAAGGGGAGCAAGGAGCGGGTCGTGCCGGTCGGGGAGCAGGCCGAGGACTGGGTGCTGCGCTACCTGCGCGACATCCGGCCGGTGCTCGTCGAGGGGCGCCATCAGGCCGTGTTCGTCAACTACGCGGGCGCGCCGCTGACCCGCATGGGCTTCTGGAAGATCCTTCGCGGGTATGGGGTGAAGGTGGGTATCCGCGATCTTTCGCCGCACGTGCTGCGGCACAGCTTCGCGACCCACCTGCTGGAGCACGGCGCCGACCTGCGGGCGGTTCAGACCATGCTCGGCCACGCGGACATCGCCACCACCCAGATCTACACGCACATCCACCAGGAGAGGCTGAAAACCCTCTACGACCGCTTCCACCCGCGGTCCTAGACTCCGTCTGCTCTAGAATCGTAGACCTCGCGCGGCGGAGGTAGCGATGTCAGACCACGACTCTCTCGGACAGACGGGCTCCGGGCCGGAGGAGGAGCGCACGGCCACGGTTGTGCCTCCGGGCGGGCCATGCCCCGTGCCGGCCGCCCTCGCGCCCGAGCCTCTGGAGCGCGGCGCACTGGTCGGGCGCTACGTGATCGTCGGCACGGTGGGGGAAGGCGGAATGGGCGTGGTCTACGCCGGGTACGACCCGGAGCTGGACCGCAAGGTGGCGCTCAAGGTGCTGCGGCCGGAGCGCGCCGCGTCCGCTTCGGCTCGCGCCCGGATGCTGCGCGAAGCCCAGGCTATTGCCAGGCTGTCCCATCCCAATGTGGTGGCCGTCCACGACGCCGGGACTTTCGGCGAGCAGGTCTTCCTGGCCATGGAGTACGTCGAGGGGCAGACCTTGCGCGGGTGGCTGCTGGAGAAGCCCAGGTCCTGGCGGGAGATCGTCGATCTCTTCGTCCTGGCCGGCCAGGGCCTGGCCGCCGCCCATGCCGCCGGCCTGATCCATCGCGACTTCAAGCCCGACAACGTGCTCCTCGGCAAGGACGGCCGGGTGCGGGTGGCCGACTTTGGCCTTGCCCGGCCCGTGGATATGGAGGAGGACGAAGAGACAGAAACGTCCGGGAGCGGCGGGTCGCCTTCGATCACGGCCTGGGGCATGGTCCTGGGCACGCCCAGCTACATGGCGCCAGAGCAGCTACAGGGGCGGGCCGCCGATGCCCGCAGCGACCAGTTCAGCTTCTGCGTGGCTCTCTACGAGGCTCTTTACGGTGAGCGCCCGTTCCCCGGCGAGCCCAGCGAGATCCAGCCTGCCCGCGTGCCGGCGTGGCTGCGGCAGATCCTCCTGCGCGGCCTGAACGATGCTCCAGCCGCCCGCTACCCGTCCATGGACGACCTCCTCCGCGCTCTCGGGAAGGACCCCGCCGTGGTCCGGCGCCGCTGGCTCGCGGCCGCCCTGGTGCTCGTAATCGGCGGCGGGCTCCTGGTCTGGGGGAGCTTTCTGGGCAACGCGGGCCGGGTCTGCCGCGGTGCCGCGGGCAAGCTCGCCGGGATCTGGGACGGCGGGCGCAAGGAGGCGGCGCGTGCGGCCTTTCTGGCGACGGGGAAGCCTTATGCCGAGGGCACCTGGAGCCGGGTCGAGCGCGCGCTGGACGCCTACACCGGCGACTGGGCCGCCATGCACCAGGAAGCCTGCGAGGCCACCCGGGTGCGGGGAGAGCAGTCCGAGGACCTGCTGGATCGACGGATGTTCTGCCTGGACCAGCGGCTGCGCGAGGTGAATGCCCTGGCCGCCCTCTTCTCCCGGGCCGATGACACCGTGGTGGAGAAGTCCCTGTCCACGGTTGGAAGTCTGCCCCGCCTCAGCTCCTGCGCGGACGTCGAAGCGCTCACCGCTCGGCTGCCTCCTCCCCGCGACTCTGCCCTGCGCGCCCGGGTGGACCAGGCGCGGGCAGCCGTGGCCGAGACCCGTGCCTGGTCCGGCGCCGCAGCCGAGGAGAGGGCCGCAAAGGCAGTGACCGCCGCCCGCCGGACGGGTTACCGGCCCGTCGAGGCCGAGGCCCTCTACCAGTGGGGCTACTTCCAGGACAGCCTGGGGCAGTCCGACAAGGCCGAGGCCACCCTGTTCGAAGCGCTCGTGGCCGCGCAGGCGTCAGGGGACCTGGAGACCGCCGCCCGCTCCGCGTCGCAGCTCGCCCATACGACCGGAAACACCGGCGGGCGTCCGGCCGACGGGAAGCGCTGGTCGCGGCTGGCCTGGGCCATCGCCGACTCCCTGCCCCGGAACGACTCGCTCCATGCCGAGCTGCTGCGTCACCGCGCGTTGATCCTGCGCGCGGAGGGGCGCTTCGCCGAAGCGGTCGAGGTCTCGCTGCGCGCCATCCCCCTGGCCGAGCGTGCCTATGGGGCCGATCATCCGCAGGTGGCCGCCCTCCTGAGTAACCTCGGGATCTTCTACAACGAGATGGGGCGCAACGAGGAGTCGATCCGGGCGAGCCTGCGGGGCCTGGCCATCCGGCGCAAGATCCTGAGCCCGGGCCATCCTGACTTCGCCAAGTCCTACAACACGCTCGGCAACGCCTACTCCGACCTGAACCGCTTCGACGACGCGCTGGCCAGCTTCCGCCAAGCGTATGAGATCTTCCTCCACGGCTATGGCCCGGATCACCCCATGACCTCCGGCATGCGCGGTAATGTGGCCATCGTCTACAAGGAGCTGGGTCGCTATGCCGAGGCGGAGAGTCTGTACCGGGAGGTGCTCGAGGACACCCTGAGGCTCCAGGGTCCCGGTCACCCTGACACGGCCCTGGCCTGGGTCAACCTCGGCGAGGTCCACGGACTCCAAAAGCGCCACCAGGAGGCGCTGGACGACTATGGCCGGGCGCTCGCCATCAACGAAAAGGCTCTCGGGCCAGACCATCCCTCCCTGGCCTACGGCCTGGTCGGGCAGGGATTGGTCCTGCTGGAGACCGGGCGTGCCGCCGAAGCCGTGCCCCGGCTCGAGCGCGCCGTGGCGATCCGCGAGACCGGCGATGTCGACCCGGATCAGGTGAGCGAAGCGCGATTCTGCCTGGCGCAGGCGCTCTGGGAGACCGGTGGTCGGGAGCGGGCTCTGCGGCTGGCCCGGCTGGCCCGCGACGGCTACGCGGCCAGTGCTCCCAAGGCCCGGCAATTGGGCGAAGTCGAGACGTGGCTGAGCTCCCGGAAATCATCATGAGCACCGAAGATCCTCTCTACATCCTCAAGGTCCTCTCCGGCGACGGCAGCCTGGTTCGGCGCTTTCCGCTTCCGGCGGGGGAGCACGTGGCAGGCTCCGCACCGGGAGTGGAGATCCCTTTGGAAGGCTCCGGGGTCTCCCGCCGGCACGCCTCCATCCGCGTCCTGGCGGACGGCGGTGCCGTCGTCTGCGATCTCGGCTCCAAGAACGGCACCTGGGTGGCCGGCCGGCGAGTCCGGGAAGCCGCGGTGGACCAGTTCGCCGTGATCGCCTTCGGACCGGTCCAGGCCGCGCTCCATCCGGCGGACGCCTCGCGGGATCGCGTGCTGCTGCCGCCTCAAACCGAAGCCCGGGAGCGGAAAGGGCATGACGGTGGGAGCGGTGGCGGGAGCGGCAGGCCCATCCCTTCCACCCAGGGCCTTCACCCGCTGGAGCGCATGGCCGCGAGCCTGGAGGAGGAACTGCCCGCGCTGGCAGCCGGGCTCTCGACTCCGGCCGAGACCGCCATGGCCCTGGCCCAGCGCTGGATCGACACGCTGCCGCTGGGCCGGGTCGAGTTCCTGCGCAACGGCCCCGCGGGCGAGACTCTGGTGGCCGCCGCCTCCACATCCGGCCACTTCCCCAAGCCGGTGGCCAACCTCGACGTGGAGGGTCCCGACGGCTGGATTCTCCGCCTGCGCGCTCCCGGCGTGGTCGAGCTGTCCCCCTTGATGCCTCTCCTGCGCCTGGTCCTGGGCCTGCTGGCCGCGCAGAGGCCGCGCCGGCGCCCGGAAGCCGCTCAAGGCTCCTCTCCGGAGCCGCCACCGCCGCCGGCCGGGCTGGGCGCCGAGACGTCCCGGCTCTACCGCGCGGCCGGCAAGGTGGCGCGGGGCGACGTGCCCGTGCTGGTCCTGGGCGAGTCGGGCTCGGGCAAGGAGGTGCTGGCGCGCTGGGTCCACGCCCGGTCGCGGCGCGCCGCGGGACCCTTCCTGCCGATCAACTGCGCGGCCCTGCCCCGGGATCTCCTGGAGGCCGAGCTGTTCGGCATCGAGCGCGGCGTGGCCACCGGGGTGGACGCCCGGCCGGGACTCCTGGAGCGGGCCGGCGGCGGCACGGTCTTTCTGGACGAGATCGGCGACATGGCGCCCGAGACCCAGGCCAAGGTGCTGCGGGTCCTGGAGAGCACCAGCCTGTACCGGGTGGGCGGCCGCAACGCGCTGCAGGTGGACGTCCGCTTCGTGGCGGCCACCAACCGGGACCTGGAAGCGCTGGTGGAGGATGGCGGCTTCCGCCGCGACCTCTTTCACCGTCTCGCGGCCTTCCAGGTGAAGCTGCCTCCTCTGCGGGAGCGGCGGGAGGAGATCCCTTCGCTGGCTGCCCGCTTCTTCCACCGCGAGCTGGAGCGCGGCGGCCTGTCCAGCCCCGGGATCACCCGGGCGGCGCTCGCGGCCCTGGTCCATCACCCGTGGCCCGGCAACGTCCGCGAGCTTCAGAACGAGGTCGCCAAGGCCGTGCTCTTGCTGGAGCCCGGGGAGCCGCTCGGTGTCCAGCACCTCTCCGAGCGACTCCGCGGGCAGGCCGCGCCCGGTACTCGGCCCGGCACGGCGCCGCCCCTTCTCACCCTGGAAGAGACCGTGCACCGGGCCGAGCGCGAGGCCTTCGCCGTGGCCCTGGCCTCCTCGGGCGGGGACGCCGCCTGCGCCATGGAGCTGCTGGGCATCTCGCGCACGACCTGGTACCGCAAGCTCAAGGAGCTGGGCATCTCGGATCTCGGTTCACCCGGGATTTGCGACACGGCACCCGCGGGTTGACCCCCTGCACCGCCGGGTGTTGTGTCTCAACGGGTCAGATCCCGGGCTGAGGCCGCGCGCAAGCGGCCCGCCCCGCGCCGGCAGCGGGGAATTTCGACCCCCCGGATTCGGTTGGAACATGGACGCTCACCCTGTTCGTTCCGTACAATGACACGACGGAGCCGATACCTACCGATGAAGCGCAGCCACCGGATCCTTCTCGTCCTACTCTTCCTGGCCCTCGGCCTTTCCGGGCTCGCTCCGGCGCGCGCCGAGCTTGTGATCCTCACCGACGGTCGTTTCCTCAAGGTCAAGGCCTACGAAGTGGATGCCGAGCAGGCGCGGCTCGATCTGGCTCGCGGCGGACGGCTGACGCTGCCCATCGAGCGGGTCGAGCGGATCGTGGACGATGAGTATGTGCCGCCGCCGCCCCCCACTCCCGTGGAAGAGGTGCTGGCCGAGGTGGGGGAGGAGTCGTTGGCCATCCCGCTGCGTTTCCAGGAGTCGCAGCCCGTGCCCGAGGGGCCGTACGGCGCGCTGATCTACGAGACCGCGCGCCGTCACCTGGTGAATCCGAAGGTGGTCGCGGCGCTGATCCGGCAAGAGTCGGCCGGCAATCGCCGGGCCGTCTCGCACAAGGGCGCCCGCGGCCTGATGCAGCTCATGCCCGCCACGGCCATTCGCTTCGGCATCCGCAAGGAGCAGCTCTTCCAGC
Source organism: Holophagales bacterium (assembly GCA_031412055.1). Taxonomy (GTDB): domain Bacteria; phylum Acidobacteriota; class Thermoanaerobaculia; order Multivoradales; family UBA5704; genus DATMER01. The sequence goes on from JANOCF010000507.1 coordinate 10,862, forward strand.
CCGAGCACAACCTGGAAGCCGGCGTCCGCTACCTGAGCTGGCTCATCGACCAGTTCCCCGGCGACCTCGCCAAGGTTCTCGCCGCCTACAACGCGGGCGAGGGTGCGGTGGCCCGCTACCGGGGCATCCCTCCGTACAAAGAGACCCAGAACTACGTCCGCAGGATCTTCACCAACCTCGGCCTGACCATCGCCAATCTTTAGGCGCCGGCCGCCTGGGCCTCCTCCAGGGCGGCGGCAACTTCCGCGATATCCGCGCGGCGGATCTCCCCGGTCAGGGCACCGCTGGAGCGGTAGCGCATGACCACCAGGGTCCGGTCGTCGGAAGGCGGCCGCCCCTCGGAGTGGAGGCTGATCGCGGCCAGGAGGCGGTCCCGCACCTCGGTGGCCTGCTGGCCGTGCCGGCCCCCGGCCAGCGTCTCCAGCACCTTCTCGTAGCCGAACGGCTCGTCCCCGGCTCCCACCGCCTCGATCAGCCCGTCCGAAAGCCAGACCACGAGGTCGCCCGGCTGCATCGGCACCTCGGCCTTGCCGTAGCTGTGGCCCAGACCTCCGAGCGGGGAGCTGGGGAGGAGGATCTCCTGCACCTGCCCGCCGCGCACCAGGTAGGTTGGGGGGTGGCCGGCATTGGTCAGGCGGAGGACGCCCCGGGCCAGGTCCACGATGGCGAGCGTGGCCGTGACGAAGGTCCGGTCCTTGCTGTTGCGCACGACCCCGTCGAGGCGGCGCAGGATCTCCTCGGGATCGCGGGTCTCCTCGATCAGGATCAGCAGCGCGGCCTTGAGCATGGCCATGCGCAGGCCCGTGGAAAGACCGTGGCCCGACACGTCCGCGATGACCACGGCCATCTCGGTGTCGGAGAGCCGCAGGACGTCGAAGTAGTCTCCTCCGATCGCGGCGCTGGGCTCGAACAGCGTGGCGAACTCGACCCCCTCGCCCGAGGGGAGATTGGAGGGGATCAGGCTCGTCTGCAGGTTGCGGGCGAGTTGGAGCTCCTTCTCCAGCACCTCCTTCTGGGCCGCCGAGGCCACCGACGACTCCAGGTCCGCGGCCATGGCGTTGAACGAGCGCTGGAGGTCGCCCACCTGGTCCCGGCGCTTCACCGGGATGCGGACGCCGAAGTCGCCTGCCCGCACCGCGGTGGTGGCCTGGCTCAGCCGGTTCACGGCCCGCGATAGCCCGACGATCATGAACACCGCCATCAGGGCGGCGATGACGTAGACATCGAAGAGCAGGGCCGCGAAGAGCAGCAGCGACGCCCAGACCGCCGAGTTGACCTCCCCGGAGCTCACGAACAGGTTGCGCTGGACCGTCCCCGGGGTGGCGGTCAGGGTCACCGTGAGCCGGTTGAGGACCATCCGCCCGGTCTGCAGGTCGTATACGGGAGCCGAGGTCTCGCCCCACCAGAGGAGCGGCCGGTCCCGGTAGCCCTCTTCCTGGGCTCCCTGGGCTTCCTGAGAAAGCTGCTTGAAGAACTTCTCGGGCTCGGCGGCCTGCTTCTCCTGGTTGATGCGGCGCAGGGGGAAAGGCTTGACGAAGAAGTCGATGCTGCCCACGTTGGGGTCGTCCGGGCGAGCCATTTCGACCCAGATCCCGGCGCGCCGGCTGATCTCCTGCTCCAGGCCGCCGGACCAGAGGGCGACGGCTCCCACACTGCCGGTGGAGGCTGCCGCCACGAGGTTGGCCATGCCGTCCTCGGGCTTGATGAGATGCGCCGCGTCGGGGTCCTTGTCCATCCAGGCGGGCCAGGTCCTGGGCAGCCGCGGGTCGCCCGCAACCCGCTGGCCGCGGCGGTAGTAGCCCACCACGATGCCGGGAGTGTCTGCCTGGGGAGGCCTGGCGCGGCCGGTTGCGTCGAAGGCGGCAGCGCGCTCGCGGGCTACAAGCCGCAGCTCGGTCTTGAGGTCCTGTACCGCCTCGCGGTAGAGATGGCCGAGGTAGTAGCCCGAGAGGATGTAGGCCACGACCGTCAGGAGCAGGAGGACCAGGGGGATCGGCAGCACGCCGAGCAGGAAGTAGGAGAAAGCCAGGCGGCGGCCGACCTTGTAGAGGAAGGCCCGGTACAGCTTCCAGAGCAGCCACAGGAGGCCGAGCACCACGATGCCGCCGAGGAGGATCCGGCTGGCGGTGCTGACGTAGGGGAGCCTCAGGAACGAGAGGACGACCAGCGGCAGCGCGGCGATCAGGGTCGCCGTCAGGAGGATGGCTCGGATACGTCGGGGTGGGCGTTCGGGACGTGCGTTCACGGGGAGATTGCCTTCAAGTGCGTCATGACGCACCGTAAGGCACTACGGGAAGCGGACGCCAAGGTTTCGCGGAGGGGCGGTTTGGACGGCCAGCCCGACCTTGCATAGAATGACCCTCCCGGCGGAGAGCCGCCGCTGGCATCTTAGCGTGAACCGGAAGGAGAGGACACCGTGTCGAGGATCCCGCGTTTCCAGGAGCATCTGAAGACAGGCTTCACCGCCGAGGCGGCGAGCGCCGCCCGCTGCCGGGCTTATGCCGGCCGCGCCCAGCGGGATGGCCTTCCCAATCTCGCCCGCCACTGGCTTGCCATGGCGGAATCCAAGGACCGTCTGGCCATCGAGCTGCTGGAGGCCTCCGAGCAGGTGCGCGGCGCCGACGCGGACCTCGGCAACGCCATCTCGGAGGAGCGCTACGAGAACGACGCCCTCTATCCGAAGATGATCCGCGACGTGAACGAGCGCGTCGCCGACGTCCTGCTCAAGGTCGTGTCCGCCCAGAAGGAGCACCTGCGGCTCCTCGAGTCGCTGCGGGAGTCCTACAACGCAGCCCAGGGCGACGTCTCGCTGCCCACCGAAGTGGACCGCGGTACCGCGCCCTCCGCCCCGGCCAGCTGAGAAGACCTTGCTCCAAAACAAAAGGCCGGCGGGGTTGCCCCCGCCGGCCTTTTTGCGTTTCAGTGCTTTGTCGTCTTACGGACGGGCCAGGGTGATGACCGGCGAGGTCCAGGTCTCCCAGTGCGCCGCGTTGTTCGGATCGCCAAGCGCCTTGAGGGCCTTCACGGTCAGCTTGTACTGGCCGTTCGCGACCGTCTTGGTCTTGTCGTTGCCGTTGTTGTGCTGGCGCGAGCCGTCCCACACGAAGGAGTAGAAGCTCGTGGCCGTGCTGTTGCGCGGCAGGTACTCGTCCTCGATCGCATAGTAGAACACCGGGTGGACCAGCTGGTTGTTGGAGGCGTAGCGCACCTCGACCTGGAACTTGGTCACCTGGTGGTCGAAGTGGACGAGCAGGAACGGAACGTCGTTGCCCTGCAGCGTGTAGGTCGCGCCGGCGGGCTGGTTGACGTAGTTGGCACCCGTCAACTTGGCGAGCCAGGGGAAGCCGTTCGCCGTGGGAGTCATGGCCTGGATCGACTGGTAGTCGCCCTTGAAGCCGGAGTACGGGACGCTCAGCTCCTGGCCACCGCCCTGCGGAACGAAGACGATGTAGCCGCCGTAGATGCTCTTGTTCGCCAGCGTGGAGTTGGCCGTGATGGTCGCGTCCACGGTGGCGATGCCGCCCGCCGCGACGGTCACCGTCGGCGCGCTGAAAGCGACCGTGGCGAAGCCGGTGAAGAAGGCGGGGACGAAGGTGTTCGGCCCGGTGGACAGAGCCGGCACGTGCAGGAGGTTGTAGGTGATCGGGGAGCCGCTGGTGTTGCGGAGGGTCAGCGTGCGCGTGGCCGGACCGTTCTCGCTCTCACCGAGGGCGAGCTTGGAGGGGCTGACGCGGGCCGGGGACTGCACGGCGTTGACGACCTGTACCATGCCGGCACCCTGGCGATGGGTGTTGTCGATCAGGCCGGTGGCGGGGTTGCCCCACCAGACCTTCGGGTCGGCGGTGTTCTGTAGCAGCTCGCGAACTTCCTGGGGATTGAGACCCGGACGGGCCTGGAGCAGCAGGGCCGCGGTGCCGGCCAGGTGCGGCGACGCCATCGAGGTGCCGTTGAGGGTCGCGTAGCCACCCTTCTCGAGGGGATAGGTGGAGTAGATCTGGCCGCCCGGAGCGCCGATATCCGGCTCGAGGGCGAGGTCAGGCGACAGGCCGTAGGAGCTGAAGCCCGAGATCAGGTTGGCGGTGACGTTCGGGCTGTTGACCACGATGTTCTGCCAGGTGAGGGTCACCGGGCCCGAGGCGAGGCGGCTGTCGAGCAGCCCACCGTCAGCGGCGGAGATGGAAACCACGGGGATCGTAATGGCCGGGACGCCGGCCACCGTGGCGTTCTGAATGCCGGGGACGTTGTTGTAGATGACCACGGATGCCGCGCCGGCGTTCTGGGCGTTCAGCGACTTGACGTGGAAGCCGCAGGTGCCGCGGCGGATCAGGGTGACCTTGCCGCTCAGGCTGCCGGCGGGCAGCGGGTTGCAGGCGTCCGCGGCCGAGGCGACCGTGCCGGTGCGCGCCAACGGGAAGGAGCCCGAGGTCGGAGCGGCCGGGGCGGCGGTCGCCTGGTTGTAGCCGATCGGCTTGTCGTCGGGGGAGACGGTGAAGCCCTTGGTGCGCACCGAGACGTTGTCGAAGGACGCGACCGAGATCACGCCCTCGCCAAGCGCGGGAGCGCCGAGAGCGTACAGGCCGTTGGCGCCGCTGTTGCCGGCCGAGGCCACGACAACGATGCCCTTCTCGACCAGGCGGGCAGCGGCCTGCGCGGTCGGGTACTGGGGCCACTGGAAGGCCGAGCCGATGCTCATGTTGAGAATGTCGGCGCCATCCTTGGCGATCCGCTCCATGGCGGCGATCATGATGTCGGCGCTGGTGGAGCCGGCGCAGCCGAACACGCGATAGGCGCCGAAGGTCACGCCGGGCGCGACGCCCTTGACCGTGCCGTTCGCGCCGACGATACCGGCCACGTGCGAGCCGTGACCGCCGCAGTCGTCAGGCAGCGCGTCCGGAGTCACGACCGGGTTGTAGTTGGGGTCCGCGCCGTCGTTGTTGTAGGCGTCGCCCACGAAGTCCCAGCCGACCTCGACACGGCAGCCCGGGCCGAAGCAGCCGCCCAGGTCCGGATGGTCGACGTCAATGCCGGTGTCCATGACGGCCACGCGGATGCCGGCGCCGGTCAGGCCGAGGGTGTTCTGCGCGATGTCGGCCTGGGTCTGCGAGATGGCCGACGCCAGGTCCGGGCTCGGGCCGAGCTCCGTCTCGGGCATTTTGAAGTTGATCACGGGGTAGACCGCCTTCACGGAAGAGACGGTGCGGAGAGCGGAAACTTTGCTCGCGTTGACGGCGATCGACATGCCGTTGAAGAGCTCGTCATAGACGAAACGCTCGGTGATCAGGATGCCCTTGGATGCCGCCTCGTTGCGGAAGCTCTGGCGCTGAGACGCCAGGGCCGAGTCCGAGCCGCCGGAAGCCTTGGGATTGCCCTTCAGCTCGACGAACCAGAGGGTCGGTGACTCGTCGAACGTGCCGATCGCGGAAGGCGCCGGGGTCAAGGGAAAAACTTCCTCGACCTGAGCCTGAGCGACGGTCGCTCCGGTCGCTCCGAAAATGGCGAGCATCGCCGACAGCGCAAGGAACCGTTTCTTCATACTCTCTCCTCGGACCCGAAGATCCATATGCAGGTTTGACGATACAACCACATACCTACTCAACAAGAACGGGATGGCAGACGTCATCTATTCAGTGCCGCCGCGCGCTGGCGGCGGGACAGATGTGCGGAAAAACGAGACAATCGACAGCAGTAGATCTCTGAGAGGTTTGGAGTTCGTTGATCCCAATACCAGAGCTAGCCAATCCTGAACTCGAAAGTAGACAACATGTATAACTTTTTCGGGGGCCCCTTTATTCCGGGACATCGCAGATTGCGTCGACTTTTTGATGGGCCGAGTTTAGAGCTGGCGGACGGCCCCGGGGTATCCCCCGGTAGATCTATCTTCTCTATATCCTTGGATAGATGCCTCTTCTCTTACCCTCGGATAGATCCTCGCGCCCGTCTCGCTGGGCTTATCATCGGCCCGGAATGGAACCTCTCTATTCTCCCCAGAGCCGCGCCGAGCGGCTGATCGCGTCGGGCCGCGTGGTGCTGGCGATCTCGGCGCTCTTCGCCATCTGGTTCGACCCGTCGGAGCCGGTGAACCTGGCACGGATCGCTTACTCCCTCCTGGTCGCCTACGTGGTCTACGCAGTGGGGATCGCGGTCCTGGTGTGGCGCTCGGATGCCCCGTCCGAGCGCCAGCGCTGGATCACCCAGGCCGTGGACCTGGTCTTCTTCTCCTCCTTCCTCTACTTCACGGTAGGGACGGCCAACCCGTTCATCGCCTACTTCACGTTCGCGGTGGTCTGCGCCGCCCTGCGCTGGCAGTGGCGAGGGGCACTGTGGGTGGCGGCGGCCTCCCTGGCCTGCTTTCTGGGGATCGGCCTCTACCTGTCCGTGGCGGAGGCTCCGGGGTTCACCCTCTATCCGCTGATCGTGCGGGGTATCTACCTGGCGCTCATCGCCGTGCTCGTGGGATACATGGGCTTCCACGAGGAGCGGACCCGCCGCGATGTGTCTCTCCTGGCAGCCTGGCCGCACGAGTCCTCTCCCGAGGCCGGTCCCCTGGTTCGCTCTCTCCTGGAGCACGCGGCCCGCACCCTGAACGCGCCGCGGTCGGTCCTGGCCTGGGTGGAGCGGGAAGAGCCCTGGCTCTACGTCGCCTCCCTGGAGGCTGAGACTTTCTCCTGGACCCGCTCCTCGGGAGATCCGGGACTGCTGGTGGCCGAGCCGCTCCAGGGCGAGGGCTTCCTCTGTCCGGATGCCGCCAGCCCCCGGGCCGAGGTGCTGCGGAGAGGGCCGGCCGGGATGGCGCGCTGGCAGGGCTCGCCACTCGATCCCGGTCTGCAGGAGCGCTTCGGCATCCGCTCCGTCCTCGCCCTGGCGGTCCGTGGTGAGTCGCTGGAGGGCTGGCTCTTCCTTCTGGACCGCAAGGACATGACCTCGGACGACCTTCTCCTGGGGGAGATCGCGGCGGGCGTGGTGGCTTCCCGTCTCGACCACTTCTATCTCGGCCGGAGGCTGCAGGAGACGGTGGCCATGGAGGAGCGGATCCGGCTGTCGCGGGATCTCCACGACGGCGTCCTCCAGTCCTTGACCGGGATCGGCCTGCGCCTAGCGGCGGTGCGCGGCCTGATGGAGGAGAACCCGCAGGCGGCCCGCGAGTCGCTGGAAGCCGTGCAGCGGCTCCTGACCCAGGAGCAGCGCGACCTCCGGTTCTTCATTCAGGAGCTGAAGCCCCGGCCGCGTCCGGCGGGGGAGGTGAGCCTCGCCTTCCGGGTGATCGAGCTGATCCAGCGCATCGAGATGGAGTGGGGACTGCGGGCGGACCTGCGGATCGAGGGGCTGGAGGATCCCATCCCCGAGCCGCTGGCGCGGGAGGTGTACCACCTGGTGCGCGAGGCCCTGGTCAACGCCGCGCGTCACGGCGAGGCGTCGGCCGTGCGGTTGGCGATCCGCCGCGCCGCCGGTGGCCAGCTCTCGATCACGGTGGCCGACAACGGCC
>JANOCF010000508.1:0-2503 GCA_031412055.1 Holophagales bacterium
CCTGGAGCTGGATGACGAGCCGAGGGAGGCGGTCGCGGTGAACTTCCTCTGCATCCACACGATGTGGAGGGAGCACGGGCTGGCTCCCTTGTTGATCCGGGAGGTCACGCGGCGGGTCAACGCCCGCGGGATCATCTCGGCGATCTTCACGACCTCAATGGCGCTGCCCGACCTTCCGGTGTCTCGATGCCGCTACCACTGCCGGCTCCTGCGGCCGCAGCGGCTCGTGGATCTCGGTTACGTGGACGTCCCGCCGTACCAGAGCCAAGCGTCCTTCACCCGCGAGCACGCGCTGCCGGAGACGGCGATCTCCACGCGTCCGCTCGCGGATGCCGACCTGCCCGCGGCCGGGGAGCTGCTGGAGCGCCATCTCGCGGGGTTCCGGCTCCGGCCCCGGTTCTCCCCCGAGGCGCTGCGCCACACGCTGCTCGGCAGCGACGCGGTCCGCGCCTGGGCGATCCAGGACCGCCAGGGCCGGCTCGAAGCCTTCTTCAGCCTCTACCGGCTCGACCAGCGTACCCCCGAAGGCGGCAGGGTGCGCGGCGCCTACTGGTTCTACGGCGCGCCCGGAGAGCGCTCGCCGGCCGAGCTCCTGAGTGTGGCCGCGACCGCGGCGCGGCGCGCTGAGTGCGACGTGCTCTACACCTTGGACGGCTCGGCCTCGCCCGAGGTGCTGGCGGATCTGCTCTTCCTTCCTACGGACGGCAGGCTCGGCTACTATCTGTTCAACTGGAACCACAAGCAGCTCTCTCCGGGAGAGATCGCCGTGCTCCCTTTGTGAGTCCCCATGGGAAATACTTCACCCACTCCGTCCCCCTCGCCCCGGCCCCGGAACATTCAGGAATTCGAGAGGCGCTACGCCGCCGCCCTGGTTTCAGGACACGGCCAGCAGTCGTTGAGCGAGGGGATCTGCAACGGAATGTGCCTGGACTGGATCCGGCTGCTGCTGCACGATGCCGGCGCGCGCTTCGTCGACTATGGCCGGCTTCGCCTTGAGCAGCTCGACCGGGTCTACGTGCTGCAACAGAGCATCCATGATGCTTACGTTATCTCCGGCCATCGCGAGGTCGCGGAGATCCTCCAGCGGCAGGAAGAGCTGCTCCAGCGGCAGAGGGGCGCCCACCACGAGCTCCAGACGGTCGCCAGGCCACGGGCCCGCAATGCAGCGGTGGCCGAGGAGGCCCTGCGCCTCGTGGGCCGCTGGAACACAACGACCGCCGCTCTCGGCCCCGTCGACTCCGGCAACCTGCGGACAGCCTTCCGCCAGCAGGGGGTCGTGGTCGACCTGCGGATCGAACGGATGACCTGTCTCGAAAACGAGATCAGGCGAATCGAGCAGGTCGTCGCCAACCTGAACCGGATGCTCAAGGACGACGAGCGCATGTTTCCCCACCTGTTCCATCGTTTCCGGGCGAAGTTCCGCGAGCTTTACCATGGCGAGGCCTATACGTTCGACGATGTCGAGTACCTGCAGGCCGTGAACGGGACCTTTACCCTTCACGGAGTCCAGGGCTGGCTGTCGGAGATCCGGGCCTGCATCCATCAGCTCCGCGACGGTCATGGCGCCCTGCTGAACATCCGAGGCCGTTCAGGCGGGCACTATGTCGCCTTCCATCGCGCGGGCAATCAGTACAGCCTCTTCGATCCCAATACCGGCTGGTACCGGGTCGCCGGAGCGGATGCCGTGTGGGAGATGTTTGCCGACCTGTGGTTCGCGGCCTACCTGAATTTCGGCTACAACCGGTCTTCGTGGCGTGTCTTCTTCTGGTCGCCGCCGGTCGATCCCCGCCTCCCGCTGGGCCACGCCTTCCTGTAGACGCTGCCTCAGCCGCGCAGGAAGAGCCGCCACTCGGAGGTGTCGTAACCCTTCTTGGCGTACACGACGTAGAACAGGTCTTCGAAGATCTGGCCAGCCTCCTCGGCGGAGCTCAGGCCGTACCATCCGACATTCGGATCGAAGAAATGGTAGAGCCCGCCGGTGCAAAAGAAGGCGACGAAGTGCCCTGCCGTACCGCGGCGGAAATTGAGGAGGGCGGCCTGTCCGGTACCCAGTTTCTGGATGCAAGTGCGGATGTTGGCCGTCCACTTGACGAGATCCGTGGGAATTCCTCCACCCACCGAGCCGCCGAGTTGAATGTCGTCGAAGTTGTCGCGCGAGTTGAAGCGCTCTTTGTATTTGGTTTTAAAAAACTGATAGAGGTGTGGATACGTCGTCAGGAAGTCGCCGACCGATGATTTGAGATTTCGGATCTTCAACTGCAGGGCGGTGGCTTCCGCGACATATCTCTGATCGAGGTTTGCCATCTGCACAAGATGGATCGCTTTGCGCCTCTGGGTGACGCCTCGCGCGTCCTGAATGGCAAGGGTGAGATTCGCATCGGTCTCCGGGTCAAGGAAGCCGCGCAGCACCCTGATGTTGCTCACCTGGAGCATGCGGTTGAAGGAATCGATCTCTGCCTTTACCTGTTGACCGACTGCCTTCTGCTGCTCTGTGATTCCCTGC